>JAEUWI010000079.1 GCA_016791475.1 Candidatus Hydrogenedentota bacterium | reverse complement strand
GTGGGGCCTACTGAAAACAACAAAACAGCAAACACTACCCAAGTGGACAGTATTTACAGAAACTATTTGACACTACCAACATTTGGAAGGAAAGAAGGGTTTGGCTATGAAAAAATTGAGCCAAAGCGATACTCATACGCCAAAGTACACTTGCAACGTGTTTGAGGAACTGGGGATTCGCGATCCGGAGATGGCGCAATTGAAGGCCGATATTGCGATTGCCATCAAGGCGGCAATCGAGAGAAAAGGGATGACGCAGAAGGGTGCGGGCGAGGTTCTGGGGATACCCGCCCAGAAGGTCAGCGATATCGTATGTGGGCGTCTCAAGGGCTATACCCTTGATCGGCTCTTTACGTATCTTAACCGATTGGACGTTGATGTTCGGGTCCGTATGACGGCGAAGCCCGCGCAACGACCGAATGCGGAACTTCGGGCAATTCAGGGGAGCTGATTGGCTTGAAGCCCCGGCGCCCACCCGCTGCCGGGGCTTTCCATTTCTTTGCTTGCCATTCCGCATCGTCCGTCGTATGATGTGTCGCAGGAGACCCGGAGGGGGGCTCCCGACAGGCATTGATACGGAGCCTCAACGACGAAGGAAGCACCGCCATGGCCTACCGCTTGAGTGATTATGTTACCTACGGTGAAGTGAATTGCACGCATCACTACGGGGTAACGGGGTTCTTGGTGCTGCGCACGGAAGAGGGGGAGGCGGGGGGAGAGCACACCTTTCTGCGCCTCGATCTGACGGGGCGGCCCAACCCGGATCTGGTGGGGAAACATATCTGCTTCGAGCCGGAAGAGGGATCGGAAGTGGAGTACTTCCGCCGGGAAGAGCACCAGGGCCTGAAGCTGATGCAGATTGGGGCCACGGGAACGATGACCGCCCAGGGCTGGGTGAGGACCCTTCCCTGCTCCTTTGAGGAGTACGAGATCCGGGCCAACCTTGGCGAGCCGCCGCCC
Source organism: Candidatus Hydrogenedentota bacterium (assembly GCA_016791475.1). NCBI lineage: Bacteria > Pseudomonadati > Candidatus Hydrogenedentota > Candidatus Hydrogenedentota bacterium. Next base: position 26,443 of record JAEUWI010000079.1, on the reverse strand, counting down.
ACGACGTGGAAGAATCACCTGTATCTGGAGTGGTTCGGCCCGAATGGGAATGTGGTGGTGGAGCTGGCGGGAGCCCTGCTGGAACGTTGCATTCGCGAGCGGGATTTTGACGATGAAGCCGATGTGGGCGATTGGGAGCCCCTGCCGAATCCGATTCCACGGCCGGAGCCCTATGTGCACGAGGATCACGAATTCGACGCCAGCACGCTGGAAATCCGGGAGATCCGGGCATCGGGCGAGGTGACTTCGTACACGGGGGCGGATGTGTTGAATGATGACGGCGGATTGCAGCGGGCGCTGGACGCCGAAGCGGCGGCCATCGATCGCGCGATTCGCGGGGGCGCGGACGATGATGAGGACGACGAAGAAGACGGGTATTTCGGCTATGGTGCGGAGGATGAGCAGGACAGCGAGCGGTTCATGGCGGAAACGCGCCTGATGGACGAGTGCCTCGAACACGGGGAGCAGACCCCGTTCCTCGAATTGCTGGGTGATCGGGTGGCGCTGCCCCGGCCCGAATCCCTCAGCGACACGGAGGTGGAGGCGCAATTCAAGATCGTTCTGTCCCAACTGGCGCTTTTGGGCGTTGCCTATGCCGTTTGCGATCACTGCACGCCCCGGGAGGCCTATCGAATCCTGCTGGACGAGGTGCTGCCCGATTGCGGGGCCTATGAGGACCTCATCGGGACGGAGTGGGTGCAGCACTTTATGACGCATGAGTACTGCGCCGAATGCGACGCCGAGGCCGAGCTGAACTATCGGAAGTACGCGGAGGAATCGGGGGAGTAAGGGGGCCTGTACACCCGCATCAGTTTTTTGCCTCCGGTGTCCTGAAAACAAGTTCGCCGTCGGTAATCTCGACCCCTGTCTGTGGCTTGTAGATCGTGGTTTCCCGGTTCGCGGGATCCTTCACGGTTTCGATTTTGCGAATAAGCAGGTCTTCCTTGCCGATCCACAGGGTGTTTTCCTCGCTGCCGAAATCGACGCCCTGAAGGCGCAGGCACAGCGTGCCGTCCTCCGACTTTGCTTCGTCGAGCAATTTCAGGCCCGCCAGATAAAAGAGGGAGCCCTCGTCCAGGTTCAGCAGGAGTTGGGGGATATTCCCGGAGGTTCGGGAGGTCACCCCGTAGAGGGCCGATATGGCGAGGTCGATGTCGTGGTCCTCGGTCGGTGCGGCGTCGAAGTCGGACATGTACTTCACCTGATCGCCGCGCTTGCTGAGGGTGTGGGTGTTTTCATCCTGGTATTCGAAGAGTAGATCGCCAGGGTCGCGATAGCGCGTCTTGAAATGGGCACGGCTCAGGATTTCACCGTCGTTGATGCACTCGTAGGAACCAGTGTCGCTGTAGGACGTGGCCTGGCCGTAGGCCTCCTGGACCCTGCGGATGAGGTCTTTCGTTTCCGGGGTCTCGCTCTCTGCGACGAGCTTCGCGAATTCCTCGTGGGTGTACTTGTCTTCCCGGTAGATGACCATCAAGTGGATTTGTGAGCGAATGGCTACGGTGGTGACATTGATGGACGCCTTACCCTTCTGGTAGTCCAGCAGGCCGTTGCTTTCTTCCTCCTGAGGGAAATTGCTGGTCCAGCCGTTGTCCTTGAAAAAGGTGCGGTAGAATTCAGCGAGTTCCGTCTCCGTCTTGTTGGTGTATTCGGAGCTAAAATAGAAATCGGTGCTGTCGCTTCCGTCTATCCGGAATGACTCGGTGCCGGGGGGCAGCGGGACCTTCTCGAAGGCCCCGTCGAACCTTTCAAAATCTTGCGGAAAGAGCAAGTCGCACCCGGTTGCCAACACACAAAGTCCTAACAGCGCCGGAGTGATTTTTCCTAAACCCAACATGGTTATTGCCCTCCTTTGGCTGCCATGACTACCGCGCTCAGGGTCATCTTATTCGATACGTCACGTACCCGACGCGCGGGTCACGTCAAAATTGCCACCGAGATCGATGGTCTGCGTGCCGCTTTCGTCTTCGTAGGCGGCGCTCACGTCGAGGGTGCCGGAGCATGCGTCCATCAGCCCGTCGTCATCCGTGTCTTCCCCGGTGCCGGTGAAGGTAAGGGCGAAGCTCTGGAGCGGGATATCCGTATCCACGCCGGAATCGTCCAAGGCGGCCAGCAGGGCGGGGGGAATGTTGCTGCCGTCGAGATCCACTTCGAGGGCAAAGCCGCCATCATTGTCCAGCGTGGCCAGCACCGGCGCGGTCAGTACCTCGGATTCGATTCCGAGCGATGTGCGGACCAGGGGCGGGAGGATGCAATCCCAGTCCAGGCGTGCGATTCCCGCGAAGGTATAGGCGATGAGGGGCTGATCCACGAACTGGACCAGTTCGAGTTCGAAGGTGCAATCTTCCGCGCCGCCGAACTGCTTGGCGTTGGTGGCGTAGGTGCCGGCGTAGTTGCCCGTGGTATCGAAGGGCGGCGTATCGCCGATGTCGGTGTCGGGGCAACCGGAGAGGAGGATGATAACGACGCCGAGCGATGCCGTAATGGCGCAGATTCGTCCGGCAGCAAATTTCCAGGAATGGTTCATGGCTGAGTTTCCTTTTTTCGCGTTGCGTGGCTCCACGAGTGCCGGGCGGGCTCTTATAGTTTTCCCATACAAGAGCAGGGTAAGGCATCGTATCAAGTTACCCCGGTGAGAACAACAAAAGGGCCGGACACCACCACGGTAGGGGTGTCCGGCCCTGGAAGGGTGTTTTCAAGGATGCGGATTACTGAACCGTGAAGTTGGCCGAACTGAAGACGGACGACTGTGCGGTGTCGACTTTCTGAATCATGGTATACGCGCCGGGCTGGAGGCTATCGGGCAGCTTGATGTCCTGCGTGGTAAGCCAGGTGCCGTCTTCGCGGGTGAATTTCTTGGAGGAAAGATCGGCGATGACCTTTTCCCCGCGGACCAGGCGCCGGGTTTCGGTGACCTGGGTGCCCGCCGCGTTGCCGATGATGGCGTATTGCAGGGAGGTGGAAATCGTGGCGCCCGGGCGCACCACCGCCGGGGAGACGGTGGTGTCTTCAATTTGAAGGACCTCGCCGCTGCCGGGTGTGTATTTGTAGGTTTCGGCGGTCTGCTGACGATTCTTTGCCCGCTGCACTTTGATGTCGTGGGCGACGACGCCGACGAGGGCTCCCGCCGCCGCACCGATGGCGGCGCCCGCCAGGGCATTGCCGGACTGGTGGCCGATGATGCCGCCGGCCAGTGCGCCGACGGCGGCACCGGCGCCCGCGCCTTCCCCGTAGGTCTGGCAGCCGGCCATGGTCAGGAAAAGACAGCAGGCCATCACGGCGGCCGTCCAGCGTTTCATAGTGGTCATGGTATATTCCTCTTTGTACAGTGCGCGTTAATGAGTTGGCTCGCGGCAGATCAACAATCGCCGCCGTTCTCTAGAGTATCCCAGAAAGAGGCCTTCGCGGGCAAGCGATCCGCGTTTCAGTCTTGTGCACGGGGAAATATCCACTTCCCCTTCGTGGGCGCCTTGCTCACCGGGTTCTGCGCCGAGGTCGCTGGTGGCGATACCCGAGCCCGGCGAGCCCGGCCACCATCAACCCGGCCACGACAATCAGTATTCCGGGGCTTCGAGTGAGGGGCCTATCGGCGGTTCTACCGTCGGATTCGCCGCCGACGGTTCCGGGCGCTCCGTTGGGGCCGTCCTCGCGGGCGGTGGAGACGAGGCCCGCGGCCCGTGTCGTGGAGTACGTCTCATCCCCGCCCGCCACAGACTCCGGGGTGATGTCTCCGGTGGGGTTTTCTTCTCCTTCGTTGTCGGATTTAAGGGGCAGCGCGTATTCACCGGAGTTTTCCCGCAGGGTAATTCCCGGCACGGTGATTTGGGGGAAGGGCTTTTCCGATTCGGGTTTTCGCGCGGCCATCCGCGTCGGCGGCAGACCATCTCCACCCCCCAGGCCGGGATTAGCGCCGGTCTCGGGCTTCTCGCCGTCGGGTGTACCCCCGCCGGTATCGTTGGGCGAATCGGAGACGGTAACCTGGCGGGAGACCGGCACGGCGCGATTGCCCGCGCTGTCGGTGACGCCGTAGGTGAGGGTGTAGGCGCCCGGTTCGCCGCTGTCCACGGCTCCGGCCACTTCGATTCGGTTGCTCAGGTTGCCATCTTCCGCGTCGGTGGCCGTGGCGCCGGGATCGTTGAAGGTGGCGTTGAGGGCGATTTTCATCCCGCCGGCGCCGAGGAGGGTGACGACGGGCAACTCGTCCGCCAGGCCGGTAAGTTGTGAGAACGCGACGTTGGAGGTCAGCGCGCCCTCGCCCTGGCGATACTCCACCTGGCCGGAAAGATAGCGGAGGCCGCTGTCCCGCGCGGGTACATCGAGGAGGTACTGGAAGGTGATGGGTGCGGTGGACTGTTCGATCCACAGGAACTGGAGCACGCCGGAAGCGCCTTCGGCGGGCAACACGCTGGGCATGGCGCCCGCGATGGCCCGGGCCCCGCGAAAGGTCCAGCCCTCGGGGACGGTTTCATAGAGCCCCATGGCGGTAAGGCCGTCCCACCGGAAGGCGGAGATGTAGACCGTGACGGCGACCTGCTTTCCGCCCTTGTAGTCCTCGGGATGCTGGTGGAACAGAATCATCTGGGCGGGGTTGCGCTGCCCCTCGTCGGCGGGGGGATCCTGGGCGCGGAGTGGAAAGCAACAGAGCAGGGCCCCAAAGAGCAGGAGCGGGAGCCGCCCCGCCCCGATGGTTGCACGCCGAGTATATCTTGAGAACGCCATAGTCCTTAGTATACGCCAGAAGCGCCCTTGCACGGGGACACAAACGCGGCGTCCCGTGATCGGGGCGGGTGGACGTCGGGAGTCGCTATCCGATCCCGACCGCGTCCAGCAGCGAAGTTACTTCGTCGCTGGAGAGAATACCGGCGCTTTCATAGTAGTCGACCCGTCCGGTGATATCGGCGGTGGCTTCGGCGTCCGCGGGCACCTGGAGGGTGTACGTAAAGGTGACGGGGAAATCGGGCACGGCGAACCAGATGAAGCCGAGATCGCCGGTGTCGCCTTCATTGGGCGGAATGGCGGGGACCTGTCCGGTCTCTCCATCCACCGACACAAAAGTCCAGCCCTCGGGCACGGTTTCGGTCAGGCCCAGGGCGCTGATATCGGTGTCGTCTTCGGCCGTAATGGTGATGGTGATGGTGACTTCTTCGCCGGGGGTGAAGGCGTCCACGGACCGTTCCAGGGCCACGCCGGCGGGGTTCTCCGCGTCCACCCCGGGATCGATGGGACAGCCCGCGATGAGGGTGGCGAGAAGGCCGACAAGGATGAACTGGGATAATTGGCGAAGCGTGCCCGACATGCGAATACCTCTGTCCGAACCGGACCTTTGTGAATGCCTTCTATATTACCGCATTTCCGGGGATCGTTACATCCCCGGGGGGCGCATCCAGGCGGCCCAGCCGGCCCGGAAGAGGCGTGCGTAGATGCGGTAGGAGTCGTGAAACTTCCGGAAGTGGGAGGAGGCGTTGCCCGCTTCATAGATGGTGCTGATCGGCACGGATTCGATGCGCCTGCGTTCCCGGATGGCGAGTGCGATAATGGCCATCTCGGTTTCATAGCGCCCGCCTTCGATCACATCGAGGACCCGCTCGGCGAAGTTGCGGGAAAGGAGCCGGAAACCGCACTGGGTGTCGGGGAGGCGGTGGCGCAGCAGAAGGGCCGTGGCGAAAATGGTAACCTTGTTGCCGAAGCGGCTTCGCAGGGGGATGTGGCCGCCGGAGAAGACGCGGGTTCCGATGACGAGGTCCGCTCCGGTATTCTTGAAGGCCTCGTAGAGCCGGGGTATCTCGGTGGGGTTGTGCTGCCCGTCGGCGTCGAGCAGGCAGATGCAGGCGCAGTCTGAATTTTCCAGGGCGCGTCGAATGCCTGCGAGCAGGGCGTGTCCCTTGCCCCGGTTGGGGTTGAGGCGGAGGATGTCCAGGGGCAGATCGTGCATGGCGTCGATGGCGCCGTCGGTGGAGCCGTCATCCACGACGATGAGCGAGGGGAGTTGGCGCAGGATGCCCTCGGCCACGGGGCGAACGCGATCACCGGCGTTGAAACAGGGTACGATGGCGGTGATATCCGGGGAAAGGGCCGGCGCTGGGTGCTGGGTCTCGGGGGCCATGAATTCCTTATGCGGCGCTGGCCGCGCTGTGCGTAGCGTCCGGAATCAGTGCCCTGTCCAATCCGGTGACGCTTTGGGTTTCAGGTGGAAGCGCGCGCGGCGCTGAAGGCCCGGGCCTGCTGGCTGGCCTCCTCGACGAGCCGCGCGATTTTTTCGGCATTGGATTGAATGGCGTGTACGGCTTCGAGAATTTCGGGGTTGCCCTCGTGCTCCATGCCCAGCAGGTCGCCCGTGGCCATGATGCCCTGCAGGGGATTGTTGACGGAATGGGCCAGGCCGGCGAAAAAACCGAGGAGGGTTCCCAGATCGCCCAGGGCGGGTCCGGCCTGATTGGCCAGGGCGCGCCGCAGGGCGTTGATGCGCATGCTGGCGTTGAGCCAGGCCTGGAGCATGTTGTCGTCGACGGGCTTGGTGATATAACCATCGGCGCCGGAATCCAGCCCCTCGGCAATGCTTGCGTCGTCGGTGTGCACGGCTGAAATCAGGATGATGGGTATGGCTCGGGTGCGGGGATTGTTCTTGAGGATGCGGCACACATCGATGCCCGAGATCTCGCCCATTTGGACGTCGAGGAGTATCAAGTCGAGATCGGGATTGGCCTGGGCCAGATCCAGCGCGGACTGGCCGTCAATCGCCTCGATAATCCGGTAGGGGGCCTTTCGGCTGATGAGCCTGCGCAGGACCATGAGGTTGACCGGGTCATCGTCTACGATGAGTATAGTTTCATTGTGCATGGAGACCGCTCCCGGAGGTTATCCAATGACCACAGAGAATAAGAGGCAGTATACCATTCTCCAGCCCCGAATGGGATCCCTTGTTGAGGATGGGATATAGCCGTACCCGCCGCCGCCCTGAATTGTTCAAGTCGTTGACTTGGGTGGGCTGTTGCCCTACCATGGGGCCAGCAATTCCTCCCTGCTTCCCGCGATCTTCGCGATGCAACGGCGTTTCGGGGAACTTGGAACGGAGTCTATTTCCTGCCATCATGAACATTTCCGCGCGCTGTGAATATGCCTGTCGGGCCATCGTCGAGCTGGGTTCGCACTTTGACGCTCAAACGACGGTCACCTCTCAGGAAATTGCCGATCGGCGGCAGATCCCCGAGAAGTATCTGGTGCATATTCTGCTTCAATTGAAGCGCGCGGGGCTGGTGCGAAGCCAGCGGGGTTCTCAGGGGGGCTATCTGCTGGCCCGACCGCCGGAGGAGGTGCGGCTCCTGGATATCGTGGAGGCGATAGATGGGGGAATTCTCGATCCTCTGCCCGTGGACGATTCGGGAACGGCTTCACTGCGGCCCGCCTGGAAAGAGGTCGCGGTGGGAATCCGGGGTGTGCTGGCGGAGATCACGGTTCGGAAATTAATGGAGAAGGCCTCCAGCGCGGACATGTATTATATTTAGGCTTCAGGCTTCAGGCTGTAGGCTGTAAACTGTTGGGGGCAAATCGGACCGATCGGTCGGATCTGACTGATCGGTCTGATGCCGCCGTCAATAAGAAAGGCAGGCCATGGGGCCTGCCTTCGTACGTTCTGGCTGGGGTGCTGCTACTTTACGGAAAACTTGTGCACCGTGTGGTGGCGGTAGGTCTCGCCGGGTTTGAGAACCACGGTGGGCCATTCGGGCTTGTTGATGCTGTCGGGGTAGTGCTGGGTTTCGAGGCAGAAGCCGCTGTGCTTGGGGTAGATCACACCGTCGAGGCCCTCGAAGCTGCCGTCCAGAAAATTGCCGGAATAGAACTGGATGCCCGGCTCCGTGGTGTGGATTTCCATTACGCGGCCCGATTTGGGGTCGGAGACGCTCGCGGCGAGGTGGAGGTTGGTGGATGTGTCGTTCAGGACGAAGTTGAGGTCGTAGCCGCCTTCCACCTGATCGATGCGTGCGCCGATGGCCGTGGCTTTGGTGAAGTCCAGGGGGGTGCCGGCCACCGGGGCAATCTCGCCCGTGGGGATGGCGGTGGGGTCGTTGGGGGTGTACTGGGCGGCGTTGAGGGTGAGTTCGTGATCGAGGATGGTCCCCGCGCCGTGGCCGCCCAGGTTCCAGTAGCTGTGCTGGGTGAGGTTGACCACGGTGGCTTTGTCGGTCGTGGCTTCATAGTCGAAGCTCAGTTCGTTGTCGTTGGTCAGGGTGTACTTCACCACGCTGGTCAGGTTGCCGGGGTAGCCTTCTTCCATGTCCTTGCTGAGGTAGGTGAACTTCACGCCCACACCGTTTTCCGTGGTGAAGCCCTCGGAAGCCCACACGACCTTGTCGAAGCCCTTCAGGCCGCCGTGGAGATGATTGGGGGGATTGTTCACGGCGAGGGCGTAGTCCTTGCCATCGAGCGAGAATTTGCCCTTGGCGATGCGGTTCGCGCAGCGTCCGGCGATGGCGCCGAAATAGGGGCTGTGGGCCTCGTACCCCGCCAGGTCCTTGCAGGCCAGCGTGATGTTCGCCAGTTTGCCGTCGCGGTCGGGAGTCTCCAGGGAGACCATGATCGCGCCGTACTCGATCAGCACCGCCTTCAGGCCGTTGGCGTTGGTCAGGGTGTACTGCTTTACCGCGACACCATCTTTCGTCGTGCCGTAGGGGGCCACTTCGATGCCCATTTTCTTTCCTTCATCCGCCGCGGCCAGGCCCGCGGACAGCAACAGCGCGCCAAGCGCCAGTAGGGTCTTGCCCATGTGTTTGCGTCTCCTCTGATAGTCCCTGATTGGAAATTCCCCAAGCATAGCACCGGCTACGATACTACATGCGCGGCGAAAAGTCTAACGATTCCAGTACAAACGGGACAAAAGTGAACCACGAATGGACACGAATCTTCACGAATAAGAATCCGACAGCACCGAACTCAGTTTCGGGCTATGGATGAATAAGCTACGAACCCTTTTTCCTATCTTCCGTGAAATTCCGTGTCTTCCGTGGTCAAAAAACTGGAACTACCACGTAATTTCACAGAATAGAAGTCGTTTCAGCGCTCACAGTAGGCCCGAACGAGGGGAGGCGATACCGACAATCTTATTCGTGAAGATTCGTGTCCATTCGTGGTTCAACTTCTCCCACTGTCGCGTTCGCCTCAGTCCTCGGCAATCTGCTTCAGCAATTCTATCGCCGCCGCGCAGAGGTCGTCTTTCTCGGGATCGACTTTCAACGTGATCGAGGGATTGGCGCGCCAGGCGAACTCCACGGCGTTGCCGTAGGTCTGGTAGATGCGGTTCTGGGTCTGCTTGTCGGGAAAGCGGGCGCCCTCGAACTGAATGTCGATGAGGGTCTTCGCGGCGACGACGCTCTTTGCGCCCGCTTCACCGGCGAAGGCGCGGACGCGCATGACGTCAAGCAAGCGCCGCACGGGCGCGGGGGGCTGGCCGAAACGATCCTTGAGTTCCGCCTGCAACTCGTCGATCTCCTCGGGCGAGGTGACGCCCGCGATGCGGCGGTACAGCGTCATTTTCTGCTGGGCCGTGGGCACGTATTCGTCGGGGATGAAGGTGTCGATTTGGAGGTCGAAGGGCGGCAGGCTGCGCTTGCGCAAGGGCTGGCCCTGGTGCTCGGCCACCGCTTCCGCGATGAGGTCCTTGTAGGTCTCATAGCCCACGGTGGCGATGTTGCCGCTCTGTTCGCCGCCGAGGATATTGCCGCAGCCGCGAATTTCCAGGTCGCGCATGGCGATGCGGAAGCCCGAACCGAGGGAGGAGAAGTCTTCCAGGGCCTTCAGGCGCAGTTGGGCTTCTTCGCTCAGGGCCTTGTGGCCGGGAACGAGCAGATAGGCGAAGGCGCGGTGTTTGTAGCGGCCCACGCGGCCCCGAATCTGGTAGAGCTCGCCCAGGCCGAAGGTATCGGCGCGATCGACGATAATCGTGTTGGCGTTCGCGATGTCGATGCCCGAGCCTATGATGGTGGTGCAGACGAGCACATCGATCTTCTTGGCGATGAAGTCGCTCATGATCTCTTCGAGCTCGTGCTTGGCCATCTGGCCGTGACCAATCCCCACGCGGGCCCGGGGGACGAGCTTGTTGATCGCCGCCGCCGTCTTGTCGATGGTCTGGACCCGATTGTGGAGGAAGAAGACCTGGCCCTCGCGGGCGAGTTCGCGCTCGATGGCCTCCTCGATCACCCGCGAATCCCAAGGCTCGATGGCGGTGTGGATGGGCAGGCGATCGTTGGGCGCAGTGTTGATGAGGCTCATGTCGCGCACGCCAATGAGGGAGAAGTGGAGCGTGCGGGGAATGGGCGTGGCGGAGAGGGTGAGCACGTCCACGTGGTTGCGCAGGTGCTTGAGCTTCTCCTTGACCCCGACGCCGAAACGCTGCTCTTCGTCGATGATGACGAGGCCGAGATCCTTGAACTTGACGTCCTTCGAGGTGATGCGGTGGGTGCCGATGAGGATATCGACTTCGCCCGCCTTCACGCGGTCGACCGTTTCCTTCTGCTGCTTGTCGGTGCGGAAGCGGTTGAGCAATTCAATGCGCACAGGGAAGTCCGCCATACGCTCTTTGCAGGTCTGGTAGTGCTGTTGCGTGAGCACGGTGGTGGGGGCGAGTATGGCCACCTGCTTTCCGTCCATGACTGCTTTGAAGGCGGCGCGCAGGGCAACTTCGGTCTTGCCATAGCCCACGTCGCCGCAGAGCAGCCGGTCCATGGGCCGTGCCGATTCCATATCGCGCTTGATGTCGTCGATGGCGCGGGCCTGATCCGGGGTTTCGTCGTACTCGAAGGCGTCTTCAAACTCGCGCTGCCAGGGCGTGTCGGCCGAAAAGGCATAGCCCGTGTGGCCTTCCCGGGCCGCGTAGAGCTTGACCAGTTCCTCGGTCATGTCCTTCACCGCCTTCTTCACCGCCGCCTTTTTCTTCGACCAGGTCTTGCCGCCGAGGCGGTCCACCTTGGGCATGGCCCCGTCGCCGCCGGAGTATTTCTGGATACTGTCGATCTGCGAGACGGGCACATACATGACGTCGGTGCCCGCGTACTGGATGCACATATAGTCGCCAGCCTTGCCCTCGATGCGGCGCAGGCCGGTGTAGCGCCCGATGCCGTTGTCGGCGTGGACGATATAGTCGCCCACCTTGAGATCGCTGAACTGGGTGATGGTCTGGCCCGCTTCGAAGCGGCGGCGCTTTCGGCGCATATAATGGCGGCCGAACATTTCGCGCTCGCTGAGCACCGCGAGCTTTTCGGCGTTGGAGGTGAATCCCGACTGGAGGCGGCCGATGGAAACGCGGAGGTCGAAGGCGTCTTCTCCCGGCCGATAGCCCTGCTCTTCGAGCAACTCCAGCAGGCGCTTGCGCTCGCCGGTGTTCACGCAGATGAGCTGTACGGTGAACTGCTGGACGTCCCAGGCTTTCAATTGCTCCCAGAAGTCGCCGCTCTGGCCGGCCCAGCCCGTGATGGACTGCATGGGGGCCAGGTAGCGAGGCGTATCCGGATCGCGCTCGTAGCCGATCTGGGCCAGGTGGATCTGCTTGAACTTTCCGAGCTTTTCCAGCGCGCCTTCCCAGGGGAGGTGGTGGGGGCTGCCCTCCAACTGATTGCCCAGTTCCTCCGCCATTTCACCGAGGCGGAGGGGTTCGTCGACAACGACGATGGTGTCCTTCGGGAAGTAGTCGGTCAGAGCGGTAAACTGTTCCGGGCTGTTTTTCGCCGACAGGAGGGCCTTTTCCGAGCGAGGCAGGATTTGCAACTCAGTTTCGCGGGAAACGCTGCGCTGGGTTTCCGGTTCGAAGCGGCGGATGGAGTCGATCTCGTCTCCAAAGAATTCCACACGATAGGGCAGCTCGCTCGAAATGGGGAACACGTCCACGATACCGCCGCGGACGCTGATGTCGCCCCGGTGCTCCACCATGGCTTCGCGGGTATAGCCCATGGCGATAAAGCGCGCCAGGAGATTGTCCAGATCGTGCTCTTCGCCCGTTTTCAGCGTGAGGCTGTCTTCGTTGAGGCGTTTGCGGTTTACCACGTACTGGAGCAGGGAGCGCAGGGGCGCCACGGCGAAGAGGGGCTGGCCGTCGTCAAGCGCTTTGGAGAGGCGCTTCAGGGTGTTCATGCGCTCGGCGACAATATCGTCGGCGGGGCTCATGGTATCGGTCGGGAGCACTTCCCAGGCGGGGAAGAGAGCGGCCTGATCCTCGCCCGCGAAAGTGCACAGGTCGTCGTGGATGCCCTCGGCTTCGAGGCGTCCGGACGTGATGAAGAGCAGGGGCGTCTTCAGGGTCGCCGCCACTTGAAGCGCCAGAATGGACTTGCCCGAGCCCCAGGGTCCCACGACCTCGACGCGCGGGGTGTCCTTGCGCTTGAGTCGCTGGACGATTTCGTCCACGGTGCTGAAGGTGGGCAGTGTTACGGCCATGGGGTTATCCGGGCTGGGTTATGTCTCTTGTAACCGTTCGCGGACTGGTGCGATAGCGTGGGCGACTGTCTGGCACCTGAGTATGAGTCTTATGGGAGCTATGAATTTAGAACACTCCCCTGGGACCCATAAGACTCATACGACCTATAAGACCCATTTCTCCGCCGCGAAGGGAGGTTCTCATCATGCAGAAACGCCGCCTTACGCCATCCCGCGATCGATGAGGGACTCGCGCTCAGGGCCCACGGACACATAGCGGATCCGGCACTGGATCAGTTCTTCGATTCGCAGCACGTAGTCCTGCGCGGTCTTCGGCAGGGCGCTGAACTCGCGCACGCCGGTGATGTCTTCTTTCCAGCCGGGCACTTCTTCGTACACGGGGGTGGATTCTTCGAGCACGGCGTTGATGGGGAAGTTGTCCGTCTTTTCGCCGTGGAAATCGTAGTGGGTGCAAATCTTCAGCGTGTCCTGGCCGCTCAGGCTGTCCAGCTTGGTCAGGGCCACTTCCGTGGCGCCCTGAATACGCACGCCGTAGCGTGTGGCGACGGCGTCGAAGTGGCCGATAGTCCGGGGGCGACCGGTGGCGGCGCCGTATTCCTCGGCAATTTCGCGCAATTTGTTGGCGTCTTCATCGTTCATACGGGTGACAAAAGGTCCCTCGCCCACGCAGGTGGAGAAGGCCTTGACCACGGCGAGCACCCGGTCCAGATTATGGCCGAAGAGGCCGCCGCCGACGGGCGCATAGGCCGCGAGCGCGCAAGACGAGGTGGTAAAGGGGTAGATGCCGAAGTTCAGATCGCGCAGGGTGCCGAGCTGGGCCTCGAAGAGGATATTCTTGCCGGATTTGGCGGCTTCATCGAGGAGGACCGTGGTGTCGCAGATCAGATCGCGAACAACGGCGCTGTACTTCTCGACCCAGGCGAGGGTTTCTTCAAAGCAGAGGGCGCCGTTCTTGTTGTAGAGGCCCGACTGGAGCTCTTTCCACTCCATGACATCGGCGAGGCGCTGCTTGAGGCGCTCGGGGTAGAGCAATTCGCCGATCTGGATGCCTTTTTTCACCGTACGGTCGCCGTAGGCCGGGGCGATGCCGCGGCGGGTGGAGCCATAGGCTTTGGCGCCCAGGCGGTCTTCTTCCCAGGCGTCCTGAAGGCGGTGGAACGGAAAGCAGATGGTGGCGCGATCGGAAATGCGGATCTGGGGATTGATCCCCTTGGATTTCAGATCGGCCAGTTCTTCGGCGAGGCCCTGAAGGTCGATGACCATGCCGGGGCCCAGGATGTTTATCGCTTTCGGGTTGAAGACCCCGGAGGGGAGGAGATGGAGCTTGAAAAGGCCGAACTCATTGACTACGGTGTGGCCCGCATTGTTGCCGCCCTGAAAACGTACGACAAAATCCGCGTTCTGGGCGAGGTAATCCACCATGCGCCCCTTGCCCTCGTCGCCCCAATTGGCGCCCACGACAATTTCTATGCTCATCTCGCGGCCTCTATGGCTTTGGCTGGAATCAGCTCGGACGTGCCCGGATGCGGGCAAACATGAAATGGGCGGGCCACGGTGTCCGGGGCCCGCCGCATATACGTGACTGGCAAGTACTTCGGCGATCGCTCAGCGCGAGTAGAAACCGATAACCCCGGCCGTTTCGGCCTTGAAGGGAAGGGTTTCCGCGTTGGGCAGCGAGGTCATGCGGCCCTCGAAAGACTTCGACGGACGGTCGAGGTATTCCGGAATCGCGATGGGGGGATGCTCCACACCTTCCGCGATCATGGGGACCTTCTTGCTGCGTTCGCGGATACCGATGACCATGCCGGGCAGGACGCGGAAGGAGGGGATGTCCACCTTCTTGCCGTTCACCAGGATGTGGCCATGGTTGACGAGCTGGCGCGCGGCGGTGATGGTGGGGGCGTAGCCGAGGCGGAAGCAGATGCAGTCCAGCCGGCTCTCCAGGAGCATCAGCAGGTTGGTGCCGGTAACGCCGCCCATGCGCTGGGCTTCGGTGAAGGTCTTGCGCATCTGGCGTTCCATCAGGCCGTAGTGGGTGCGGATTTTCTGCTTTTCCAGAAGCTGCTGGCCATATACCGACATTTTGCGGCGGATGTTCTGGCCGTGCTGCCCGGGGGCAAAGGGACGCTTGTTGGAGGGGCATTTCGCGCTGCCCCAGATGCAAGATCCGAGTCGGCGGCATAATTTGTGTTTGGGTCCAATGTACTTGCCCATAGCGCTCGAGTATTTCCTTTCGTCGGAGGGGCGGGGTAAGGTATGTCGCCCAGTAAGTCCGGTCTCATGAATGCTATCCGGCAGGCGCAATAAGACATATTTGTCCCTGCCATAATCACAGAGTCGGAAATGATAGCGCCTGAACATGGTGGATGTCAAATTTAATTGGCAGGCGGTTTCAGGCTTCAGGTTTCAGGTTTCAGGCTGGAGTCCGGAGTCTGGAGTCTGGAGTCTGGAGTCTGGAGTCTGGAGTCTGGAGTCTGGAGTCTGGAGTCTGGTGGCTGGTGGCTGGTGGCTGGTGGCTGGACCACCTTAGTTCCCTCCGGACTACAGACTCCGGACTACAGACTCGCCCCCGCCTCCCATCTGGTATCCCCTCAACCCAAAAAACACGCCACACCACAATATATTGCCTCATACCAACCCCTATGCTACAATGGGAGCTTGGAGGTGCCTACGGTGCAATTTGGAAAAAAGACCCGCAACCTGGCGGCGGCAAGTCGCCGTTTCTTTGGGGAGCGCCCGACACCGGGTGGCCCCCAGTCCGGCCCTGCCGTCGGAACGCTGGAACACTCGGATGAAGAGGAGAACGCCATGACCCCGCCCCCCCAGGAAGAATCGATGGTCGCCGGTGATCCCACGCAGCGCCTGCTCACGGCCCTGGGCCGATTTCAGCGGCAGGTTTCGCGTGCGGAGGAAGGCGCCCCGCAGGAGGCCTGGTGTGACGAGTGCATGAACCAGCTCATTACGGGCATCGAGATTGCGCTGAATGAAGACTGGGCCGATGTGAAGGAAGCGCTCACGGACGTGGCCCGCATTCTGCAGACCTATGAAGACGAAGGGCGCGCGGACCAGTCCATTTTCTTCTTGAAGGACAGCTACGAGATTCTGTGTCTGATGGTCGGCGATCTGATCGTGGGCAACGTGCGCTCCGGCGTGATGAAGAAATGGCAGGACCGCTACGAGCGCGCCCTGGATGAACTGGCCGACGCCGGCCTGACGCTGGTGGACGACGATTCTACGGGAGAGCATGAAGCGCAGCCCCACCGCGCGGCGGCCCCCGCGACGGCGGAGATGGAGGTGGACCACGGCTTTGACGCTATGCTCGATCAGGATCTCGGCGGAGAAGTCCCCGGTTCGGTCTTTGACAGCGGCCTTGCGGGCGGCCGAACGGGCCGTGTTTTCGATTCGGATCCCGGCGATCCCTTTGCCCCGCTTGAATCGGAGACGCTGGATTCCTCGCCCTTCGAAGATACTGGACTAACGCAATTGCCCCGCGAGACCGCGGCGAGCGTCCCCTCTCTGGATGAACTCCTGGGGCGCCCCGTTTCCGAAAGCGACGACCTGGAAGACGAAACGGAGACCGCGACGATGGATCTGTCCGATGATTTTACCGCGGACACCGATGTCCCGGAATCCCCGAGTTACGAGCCCGCCGCCGTGGAGCCCGCGGAGACCCTGGCTCTGGAGCTGGAGTCGGAAGTTGAGTCCGTTCCCGAGTCCCTTTTTGCGGAACCGGCCAGCGCGTCCATCGAGTTGGATTTTGGCGGTGGCAGTCCCGAACCCGAACCGGCCCCCGAAGCGGTCGCACCGGCGGCGGTGGCCCCGGTGAAAGCGCCCCCTGCTCCTGCCCCCGCTCCCGAAGCCGAGCCAGAGCCGGGCACGCCCGAGGCCCTCTTTCGCACGGCCCAGCGGGCCATGGCCCAGGGCAATCTGGCCGACGCCAAGGTATTCGCTCTGCAACTCGCGGCGAACATGGCGGCGATGGAAGCGGATCAGGTGGCGGGCCGCATCGCGCTGATTGAGGCGGACATCGCCCAGAACAGCCAGGCGATTGCGGCGGGCGAAGCGGCGGTGGGCGAAGCCGAGCACCGCGTGCAGCAGCTTGAAGAGCAGGTGGCCCTGTGCCAGAAAGAGTTCGAGGCGAAGCGCGAACAGATCGGCCAGCTTCGCGACGAGACGGCGGCGGTGGAGAGTTCGGTTGAAGATCTGAATCGGCAGATTGCGGAGCTCGAAGCGCGCCGCAACGCGGAGTTGGAGCGTCTGGCCAATTTCCAGCAGAGTCTGGACGACAACCTTTCCGAGGAATCGCGCATGCAGTCGGAGCTCGAAGCGCTCAGCGAAGAGGAGTCCGGATCGCGGGAGAATCTCGATGGCGCGCGCGACCATGTGCTGGTGCTCCAGCAGACGGGCGCGGCCCATGCGTCGTCGCTTCAGGCGGCCCAGCTTGAGCTGGAGCAGCGCCGGGCGGCCGTGGCCGATATCGAAAATACCATCCGTCAGGTGGGCGGCGGCGCCGCGGAACCGGTTGTCGCGAGTGGCGGCGAATCGGTGGAGCAGGATAGCGCCCCCGCCGAGTGAGGCGGTCGGTTATCCGCGTCAATACCCGCGCCGTGAATCGCGCGCGCGACTGCAATCATTGCAACAGGAAGGGAATTCCGCATAGTGGCCAGGAAAGGTGAGATTGTCGGCGCCGTCGATTTCGGCTCCCGTGAAGTGCGCGTGGTGGTGGCGCTTGAGGGCCGCGACGGATCGGTGCAAATCCTTGGCCATGGTACGGCGCAGGGCCGCGGCTGCGTGTCGCAGGGCCTGATCCAGGATCTGAACGCGGCCCAGCGGGCGCTGAAACAGGCGCTGAACGCGGCGGAAAAAGAGGCGGGCGTGAAGCTGCCGTCTCTTTTTTGCGGACTCAGCGGGACCAACGTGGAAAGCTTCATCCGCGACGGCCATGTGAAACTCGATCACGGTGTGGTGGAGATGGCGCATCTGGAAGAGGCGCTCGATCTCGCTTCACGCGACATCCTCTCGCCGGGCAAGCACGTTGTGTCTTCCGTCACCTCCCAGGAGTGGTACGTGGACGATCTGCGCGTGAGCGATCCCGTGGGTATCCGCGGGAGCGTGTTGAAGACCCGCGTCCACTTCGCCCAGATTCCTTCCGTCATCGAAGACAACATCATTACCTGTATCGAGTCGCAGGGGCGCGAGCTGGAAGACCTGGTCTTCCTCCCCATTGCGGCGGCCCTGGGTTGCCTCACGCCGGAAGATAAAGAGCTCGGCGTGGCCGTGCTCGACATGGGCCGGAGCACCACCAGCCTGGCCATGTACCGCGACCGCCGCATTCTCACCACCCAGTGCTTTGACTGGGGCGGCTTCCATATCACCCGCGACGTGGCGGCGGGCCTTCAGGTCTCCTTCGAGGAGGCCGACGAGCTTGTATTGGAATACGGCCTGTCTGAGTCGCTCATTCAGCGCGAACTCTCGCCCGGCAAGCTCGGCAGCGCGGTGCCCGACGACACCTCAAAAGGCCGCTCCGCGCAGATTAAGCTCAAGAGCGCGGTGCATGGCGCGCCCTCGGTGGTCGATCGCGATGAACTGGAAATGATCATCTTCGAGCGCTCCCGGGAACTGCTCAACAAGGTTCACCAGTACATCAACTCCCGGGGCATGTCCAAGCACCTCGTGCGCGGCATCATCCTGACGGGCGGGGCGGCGGCCATCCGGAATCAGGTGGCCCTGGCCGAAGCCGTGTTCCAAGTGCCCGCGCGCCAGGGCCGTCCCGATAGTCTGGATGTGTCGCCCCAGCCGGTGCAGAGCACGGCCTTCACCCCGGTGGTGGGTGTTGCCCGCCATGGCTTCGAGTTTCGCTCGGCGGTGCGCCACGGTCGCGTGAAGATGCAGCGCGGCCCGGTGGGTGCCTTTTTTCAGGCGATCGGCGGTTTTTTCGGGAAGTATTTTTTCTGAATTCTGAACTTGAAGCACGATTGACGAGAAAAAGACGCTGTGATAAAATGACTATAGATATTACTATCTATAGCGGAAAAATCACAGCATGGAATCGGGTACCCTCGAAAAAATCGACCATCTTATGCGGCGTAGTGGCGTTTTGCGCGCACGCGACCTGGCGGCGGAAGGCGTGCATGCGGAAACCGTGCGGAGACTCTGCCAAGCGGGCGCCATCGAACGGGTCGGGCGAGGGTTATATACCGTGCCCGATCAACCGGTGTCCGAGTATTATGCGCTGACGTTGGTGGCTTCAAGGGTGCCGCGCGCGGTAGTCTGCCTCCTGTCCGCCCTACGGTTTCATGAAATCGGCACCCAGCATCCTCATGAAGTCTGGATTGCGCTGCGGAATGGAAGCAGTACCCCAGTGACCGACGCGGTGGCGCTGCGGGTCGTCCGGTTTTCCGGCCCATCCTTTGACGAGGGACGGGAAGTCCACCTGCTGGACGGGGTGCCGACCACCATCTATTGTCCAGCCAAGACGGTGGCCGACTGCTTCAAGTTTCGTAATCGTGTCGGACTGGATGTGGCGATTGAGGCGCTGAAGGACTGCATTCACAATCAGCGATGCACGATCGACGAACTCTTTCACTTCGCATCGATCTGCCGGGTCGCGCGTATCATGCGACCCTATGTCGAGGCGGTTACAGGGTGAAGTTACCGCGTGATACCGCTTCAAGTGTGCAGCGAAGTCTGGTCCGCCTCAGCAAAGAGCGTCACGCGGACCCCAACCACGTGTTTCTTCAGTACGCCTTTGAGCGGTTCCTCTACCGTCTGTCTGTTTCACCGCACGTGGATACGCTTGTACTGAAAGGCGCGGTGCTGTTTACCGCTTGGACGGGAAAGGAGCAGCGCCCGACGAGAGACCTGGACTTTCTGGCCTATGGCACCCCAGACCCCGATAAATTTGCAGAGCTTCTGGGCGAATTATGCCGAACGCCCGTGAATACCGACGACGGCATATGCTTCGAAGAGGATTCGATAGCGGTCTCCGTCATCGGGGAGCATCGAAACTATACCGGTGTCCATGCGAGCTTGATTACAACCCTGTCCACCGCGAGACTTAAACTCCGGATTGATGTGGGATTTGGCGATGTCGTAACGCCGGCGGCCGTTCGGATAGCTTTTCCCGTACTTCTGGACTTTCCAGCGCCCTGGATTCGGGCGTACACGAGGGAATCCGTCGTTGCCGAAAAACTACATGCCATGGTTGCACTTGGGCTTGCAAACAGCCGGATGAAAGACTTTTACGATACGCTGGTTATTTTGGAGCAATTCAGCATCGAGGGTGACACACTGGCGAAGGCGATCAAGCAAACCTTTGATAACCGAAAAACGGCAATACCTGAAGACGTGCCCTACCCGCTGACGGATGCCTTTGCCGCCGATACGGGCAAGCAGACCCAGTGGGATGCATTCATAAAACGTAGCAGACTCATAGATACTCCGCCTGATTTCCCGGATGTTGTGTGTCAACTTCGCGAATGTCTTCTGGGACATCTGGATGCAGCCAGAACATTGTCGGGACACCACTGAGCCCAGGTCAATCTGAATCGTAACTCAATCCCCAACGGAACAAGGAGGGTGTTTCTCGCCCCATGCCCTTCACTTTTGCCCATCCCGCAGCGGTGCTGTGGTGCGCGCGCTGGGAGCGCGTCGGTGCGCCACTTTCCGCCTTTGTAGTCGGCAGCTTGAGTCCCGATTTCGAGTATTTTCTGCGGCTGCGCATGCTGAGTTTCTACAGCCACAGCGCCTTGGGCATTCTAACGTTCTGCGTGCCCGTCGGGATTGTAGTCTACGTGCTGTACCAGAGTGTGATTGCGCCGGCACTCTATCGAAACCTGCCGCGCCCCATCGTCAATCGGCTGCCCGAGCCCGGTCAACTTCGGGAAAAGCGCGTTCGACACATGGCGCTGGTCCCGCCGGCGCTCGCCTTCGGCGCCGCCACCCACATTCTCTGGGATGGTTTTACCCATGGAAACGGACCCTTTGTACTCCACTGGCCGGTGCTGGAAACCGAAATGCTGGGTCTACCGTTGTATAAATACCTGCAACACGGCAGCACCCTCGCGGGCTTCGCCATCATGGGAGTCTGGTTTCTGCTTCGGCGGCCGGAGGAATACCGCAGGGTAAGAAGTACCGATGGCGGGTATTGGCCAATCGTTACGCTCCTGTTTCTTGGCGCACTCGTCGTGTTGCAGCAAGTCCGGCCCGGCCTGGCGCCTGCCAAACTCGTAATCCAGTGCATCGTCGGGCTTTTTGTAGCCCTGCTCATTGCTGGCTTCTGGTTTCGCGTGAAAATCCGGATTGACCGCAACTAATACTTGCCACTTCCCGGCCCAGTTGGTATGCTTACGGCCAACATGCGCCCTGCATGTCTGGGGAGAGCGGGTTTGCGGGTGCCGACGGGGGAAAGCGCCGCCGCGCCCTTTTACCAGGGTTGCACGTCCAGCGTGTATTCTTTGCGCAGTGTTCAACAGGTGAATGCTCCGTCGTACTTAGCCGGCGGGCCAGGGTAACCGCCGCTGGCCCGATAGAACGTCCCGGCCCGGGACGCCCGCCACGCGTTCCTGGACCGCAACGATAGTGTTTCCTCTTAGAAAGGAATTGAATCCCATGGCGACTGTATCTAAATTTACCGTGGTGCCGAGACTTCCCGAGCGGCTGAAGGCCCTCTCCGATATCGCCCACAACCTATGGTGGTGCTGGAACCATGACGCAATCGATTTGTTCCACCGCCTTGATCGGGATTTGTGGACGGAAGTGAACCAGAACCCCTGCATCATGCTGGGGCGCATGAGCCAGCTCCGCCTGGAAGATCTGGCGGACGACGACAGCTTTCTGGCCCACATGGATCGGGTGGCGGCGAGTCTGAACACGTACATGTCTTCCAACACGTGGAAGGAGCGGAATCCCGAAGCGCCGGACAACTTCTGCGTGGCCTATATGTCGGCGGAGTTTGGCCTGCACGAGTCACTGCGAATCTATTCCGGGGGCCTGGGTATTCTCGCGGGCGACCACTTGAAGGCCGCGAGCGATCTTGGTCTGCCCCTGGTGGGGATTGGCCTGCTGTATCGCGGCGGCTACTTCAGCCAGTATCTCAGCTCCGATGGCTGGCAGCAGGAAACCTATCCGCACAACGATTTCTACAATATCGCCATCACCCACGAGCGGGACGCTCAGGGCGCGCCCCTGACGATTCAGGTGCCTTATCCCGAAGGGATGGTGACGGCCTATGTGTGGCGCTGCCAGGTGGGCCGGGTGCCCCTCTATCTGCTGGACTGCGATCACCCGGACAACCCGCCGGCGGCGAAGGCGATCACGGCCCAGCTCTACGGCGGCGACCGCGAGACGCGGGTGCGCCAGGAGATCATGCTGGGCATGGGCGGGGTGTATACGATGCACGCGCTGGGGATCCAGCCGACAACCTATCACATGAATGAAGGTCACGCGGCGTTCATGGCCCTGCAGCGGATCAAGGATCTGGTGAAGGACGAGGGGCTGAAGTTTGAAGAGGCCATTGAAACGGTGAAGGCGAACAGCTTCTTCACGACGCACACGCCGGTGCCCGCGGGCAACGACATGTTCGAAGCGGCGCTGGTGGAGCGCTATTTCGGCAGCTACTGCCGGGAGGTGGGCATTCCCTTCGAGCGCCTGCTCCAGCTCGGACGCCAGAACCCGAGCGATACCCACGAACCCTTCTGCATGACGGTGCTCGCGCTGCGCCTATCGGCGGGGGCGAACGGCGTGAGCAAGCTCCACGGCGAAGTGGCGCGCAACATGTGGAACCTTACCTGGAAGGGCGTACCCGAAGACGAAGTGCCCATTACATCGATCACGAACGGTATCCACACGCGCAGCGTTATCTCACGCGATCTTTCCGACCTCTACGATCGGTATCTCGGACCCGGCTGGGTAAACAGCCCGGACGATCACAGCATCTGGCAGCGTATCGACGATGTGCCGGACACGGAGTTGTGGCGCACCCACGAACGGCGTCGCGAGCGCCTGGTGAATTTTGCGCGCCGCCGTCTGGTGAAGCAGCATGAGAACCGGGGCGCCACCGATGCGGAGTTGCGGATCTGCCGGGAAGTGCTGAATCCCGACGCGCTGACCATCGGTTTCGCGCGTCGCTTCGCCACCTATAAGCGGGCCACGCTCATCCTGAAGGATCCCGAGCGTCTGGAGCGCATCCTCACGAATCCGGGCCGCCCGGTGCAGTTCATCATCGCCGGTAAGGCCCATCCGCAGGATGCGGCGGGCAAGCAACTGATACGCGAACTCTACCAGGTGGGGCGCGACCCCGACCTCCAGCGCCATTTCATTTTCCTGGAAGATTACGATATCAACGTGGCGCGCTATATGGTGCAGGGGGTGGACTGCTGGCTCAACACGCCGCGCCGCCCGATGGAAGCCAGTGGAACGAGCGGCATGAAGGCCTCGGCCAACGGCGCGCTGAACATCAGCATCCCCGACGGCTGGTGGTGCGAGGCGGAGCACCTTGGCCCGAACGGCTGGAGTATTGGCCGTGGTGAAAATTATGAGAGCCTGGAAGAGCAGGATCGCGTCGAGAGCGAAATGCTGTACGAATTGCTGGAAAAAGAAGTGGTGCCGACCTTCTACGAGCGCGGCAGCGATGACCTTCCCCGGGAGTGGATACGCCGGATGAAATCGGCCATCCGCACGATAGGGCCCGTATTCAACACCTATCGCATGGTGCAGGAATACACCGATCGCTGCTACATTCCCTCGGGACAGCGGCGCAACGCGCTTCGGGCCAACAAGCGGGCGGGAGCCTGCGCGCTGGCGGCCTGGAAGCAGCGAATTCAGGCCCACTGGCCGCAGGTTTCTATCGTGCGTGTGGAATCGGGCCCCTCGGAGAATCTGCCGGTGGGCACGAATCTGGCCGTGGCGGCGGAGCTTCAACTGGGCGAACTCACGAGCGCCGATGTGACGGTGGAAATCTACTTTGGCGCGCTGAACGCCGAAGGGCAGATTGTGGATGGTGCGAGCAGCGAAATGGCCTCCGCACCGGGCGTGAAGAACGGGCTGTCGCGATTTGAGGGTTCCATCAAGTGCGACCGGACGGGCCAGCTTGGCTTTACCGTGCGCGTTATTCCGAATCATGATGATCTGGCGCAGAAACACGAGACCGCGCTGATCACCTGGGCTTGAGCGCGATTTGAGCTGAAAAACGGCACCCCCGGACACAGGTCCGGGGGTGCTTCGCTTACAGGTGCTGTTTGAACGCGATCAGACGCCCCGGCGCAACCGCTCCACGTAGAAGCCGAGGCCCATGGCGTTGAGGCGAATGTCCTCTGCGAGCCAGACCATGTCGGCGTTCACATCCGCCACTCCGCAGCGCTTCAGATGGGCCTCAAAGGCCGCGATAACTCGCGGATGACAATAGTCCTGAATGGCGTCGCCGACGAGGTCGGTGGCTGCGGCTTCCCGCCCGATCTCCTCCAGATCGCCGATCGAGCGCAACAGTTGCTCCGCGCGGGTCTGAAGATCGGAGAAGTAGCCGAAATGGGTCTGGTAGACCCATTCCGCGCCGCTGTCCAGGATGCGCTTCACGCTGATTCTGGCTTCCTCCGGCTCAAATTCGGGGGGAGATGAAGTACACACGGTAAAGGCCGGGCCGGGGCGCATGGAGGACATGCGCGACAGGCCGAAGGCGTCTCCCGCAAAGAGCGCGTTTGCGCCCGAATCATGAATGCAGAAATGATGGCTTGCGTGGCCGCGCGTGTGGATGAAGGTCAAGGTCCTGCCACCCCAGGCCAGGCGCTCTCCGTCTTCCATGATCCGAACGCGCGATTCATCCACGGGCTCAATGACGCCATAACGCTTGGCAAAAGTCTCCGCACCATAGACCGCCGTGGCGCCCGCAACGATGCGCGAGGGATCGATCAGGTGGCGCGCCGCCCGGGGGTGGGCCAGCACGGTGGCATTCGGGCAATGCTTGACCAGTTCCGCAGTACCCCCGGCGTGATCGAGGTGGATGTGGGTCACGATGGCATAGTCCACCTGTTCCGGCGTATAGCCGTTTTCGGCGAGTGCCGCCAGCAGATGGGGTACGGCAAGGGTTGTGTTGTTGTCCACGAAGGCCGCCCGGTCGCCTTCGAGAATGAGGAAGGCGGCGGCCCGCTCCGGGTGATCATAGTGGCAGTCGATGGTGATGACTGAGGCCGGTGGTGTGGGCATGGGGGAAACTCCTGGTTGCTGCGGTGTGCCGGGATTCTAACAGTTGACAGTTGACCGTTGAAAGTTGTCTGTGGCGATGTGCGGGGAGTCTATGGGTCTTATGGGTCTTATGGGTCTTGTGGGTCTTGTGGGTCTTGTGGGGTTCGCTGTCAATTGTCAACGGTCCACTGTCAACTGAATTGCATGGTTTGTGGTGGCGGGTTACACTAGTGCTTCGTTTCCGTTGTTCATTTCAGGGAGCACTATTACTATGCCGAGATCGTACATGTCATGGGTTCGCGGGGCCGCGTGTGGTGTTGCGCTTGCGGGCCTGCTTGCGGGCTGTGAGACGTTGGAAGAAAAGACGGCGCTGGACACCTACACCACCTATCAGGAGGAGGGGGGCAAGCCCGCGTTTGATGTGCGTTTCAATTACAGCGATGCGGTGGTGGTGGACAATGCCCATGTGGCGGAGCAGTACTATGAGGGCACGGCGAAGGTGGGACGGGCCGAGGTTGCCTTTCAGGCGGGGCTGAAGGAACAGGCGGGCGAGCTGGCGATGGAGATGGAGCAGTATATCGCCCACGTGGAGCAAAAGCTCGGCCGGGAGCTTCAAGTGCCGGTGCGGGCGTACCTGCTGCGTCGCGACCGGCTGCCGGGTGAAATTACGGGTGGCTTTCAGCGCACGAGCGACGTGTATCAATTCCCCATGTTCGTGGCGGATGCGGACGAGTCGTTTGAGACCATTCGCGCGACAAACCCGTTCTATCCCTACATGTTTGTCCATGAGCTGGCCAAGCTCAGTCTGGTGGACCCCGCGCGGCCGCCGTTAATCCTGGACGATCAGAAAGAGAATCCGCTGGTGAAAACCCGCTATTACACGCGCTGGTTCCGCGAGGGCCTGGCAAACTATGCGGAGTTTCTGGTCTACGAGAAAATGCGCGAGCGTACGGCGGCGGACGGCGGCACAGTACCCCTGTCCACCTTCGAGAACAATCACGTCTACCAGCAGCCGCTTACGTCTCTCTCCAAGGTGGGCGCCGACCTCTTCACGTGGGACTCCTTTGACGACCGGGCGAATAACCCCGATTATTTTAACGCCGCCATGGGCCTGTTCATTCTGGTGGAAGACAAGTATGGCGACGGGGCGATTCGCACGATCATCGACGAATTAGAGAAATTGGATTATGTCGACGGCCAGGTGCTGGAGGAAACCTTCAACAAGACGCTCGGCACGGACATACGCCAGCTTGTGGGCACGTTCAAGCTCCAGGAGACGGGCACGGAGGCCACGGCGCTGACCCCGGCCACGGCAAAGAACTACGGTCTGCAGGCGCCCCAGGGACTCTACGTGAACAATGTCGCCGAGTCCAGCCTCGCGAAAACCGCGGGGGTGCAGCGGGGCGATGTGATCGTGCAGTTGAACCGCACCGTGATTGCAAACAAACTGGATTATGAACTCGCCATGCTCGAAGCCCAGCGCCATGGTAATGTTTATTTTATGATTGATCGAATGGGCGAACGCCTTACGGTAGGCGCGCAATTTGAAGTGCCCGGCGCACCGGCCCAGGGAACGGCAGCCGGGGGCAGCGGCGGCGGTGGCGTGGGCGGCGGACTGGTAACGGGAGACGTGCTGGGCTTTGGGGAATAGAAGTTATTGCGACCGACGGGACTGTCCTGAACGGAGAGGTTCTTGTCGGATTTCAGTCACCCGGTATCCGGTAAGCAGCCTGATTGGGCAAAGCCCGCCAGGCGTTCGGGACCGTCCCGCGCTTTAAAAACGGGGGAC
Source organism: Candidatus Hydrogenedentota bacterium (assembly GCA_016791475.1). Taxonomy (NCBI): domain Bacteria; kingdom Pseudomonadati; phylum Candidatus Hydrogenedentota; species Candidatus Hydrogenedentota bacterium. The sequence goes on along the minus strand of JAEUWI010000079.1, from coordinate 57 downwards.
GGTCCCGCACGCGCGGTCCTCAGGCCTCGGTCAGGTTGACTTTTCTGAGCGAAGACA
>JAEUWI010000078.1 GCA_016791475.1 Candidatus Hydrogenedentota bacterium | reverse complement strand
AAGTATAGCCAATTCCAACCCGGAGCCCACAACTATATTTATCTGGCATTATTAGCGGTAATAGCAGATCTGCACCCAAAAGATACGAAAAGTCGGCTCATGAGTCCGGTCACTTCGCCGACCCGCGCACCAAGCACGCCAATGGCGCTCTCCCAGCGTCCGGGCGATGCGCTCTTTGTGATTGCCCGTCATTGGTATATACTGAGCAAGGAGGCGCGCCCCATGAAATCGCAACGCAAAGGTTCCATCTGGCGTACGCTGCGCAATTTCACAATCTCCACCATCGTGCTTCTCATTCTACTTGCTATTGGCGTACCGTGGGGCCCGCATAATCTCTTCCCGCACCACTCCAAATCCATGAAGACCATGGCCGAGATTCAGAATATCGAGCTTGGCATTACCAAGATACTGGCGGACTCGGGTCAGTCGCGTTTGCGCGACTTTTTCGATCCACCGAAATTCGAGGCGCGCGTCGCCCAACTGATTCGCGAACAGTCCATGGACCCGTTTCAGGCGAGCGTCGAAATATACACCTCGGCTACCTATGTCCTCCTCAGGAAAGGACGGCACGCGCTGGACCCCGGGATGGCCGATGACCACCAATCGGTGCTCAAGACGGACCTGGTCGAAAAGCTGGGCAATTCCTACTATCCCGACCTGGGGCTCGATCCCTGGGGCAACCTCTACCAGATCCTTCCCGGCCCCTGGCCAGCAGACATGGGTCCTGTGGTCTTTCGCACATACTTGTCTGCCTATCAGAGCACCCCGGCCACAGACAATCTCATCATGTCCGGCTTGGATTTCGAAACCGGCGAGCCCAATACGTTTGGCTTCCCCGCGCCCGCTGATCAGACTGACTACATCTGGTCCTTCGGCGCCAATCTCATCTCCGGCCAGCCGATTTATGATTCGAGCCATGCCTATACGCCTCCGGCGCAACAGCACTATGAGGGCGGTCAGGAACCGGAGCTTATGGGCGGCGGGGACGACATCAACAACTGGGATCGGAACCAGACTTTCATGCGCTTTTACAATTAGTTGGCGATTGGGGACCTGGAAACCGGATCACGTTCGCCGAGTCAACAGGGAGGGAAGAGACGGCTCGCCCTGAATACCGAAAAACTGGAACCACAAAGCCAACGGCACGAAGCTGGATATCGCCGCTTCGTGCCGTTGTATTTTCTTTGGAAACTCTTTTCCGTTTATTTTCAGCCCAGGACTTCTTTGCAGAGCCGGTTCAGCATCTGGCCGTCGGCCAGGTCGCCCAGTTCCTTCTTGATGGCGCCCGTGAGCTTGCCGGCGTGGGTCACGTCGGGGTTGGCCGCCAGGAAGGCCTGGATCTTCTCTCGAAGCTGATCCTCGGAAAGCTGCTTCGGCAGGAATTCTTCGAGGATGGCGATCTCCTTCTTCAGGTTCTCCACTTCCTCGGTCTTGCCGTGGGCCGCATAGGTCTCGATGCTCTGCTGGCGCTTCTTGGCCTCGGCGCGCAGGGTGGCGATGGCGTCGTCGTCGGACAGGGCCGATTCCTTCGCGCTTTCTTTCTCTTTCAGCAGCAGCGCCGCCTTGGCCATGCGCAGGCACTCCAGGCGCACCTGATCCTTATTCTTCATGGCCTCTTTGATGCCCTGTTGCACGTCGTCTTTGATACTCATGGGTAATTTCGCCTCCATCGCGATTTCGTGGGTGGTTCAGCCGCCTATAGTAGCACGCCGCGCCATGCGCATGGGAGCGGCCCGCCCCCGGAAATAACAAGGATTTCCACCCTTTTTCCAAAGTACTTCCCGGCCCCGCCTCCCCTACCCTGCCTTCCACACCAACGCGCAAGAGGCGTCCGGCGGCGGACGCTCAACCCAAAGGAAGGCATATCATGGAAAAACGCAACTATGCGGACCGCTTCAAGGTCAATTGTGGCCCCTCGGCCATGGCGGGCTTCACCAACGAGGAGAGTCCCTGGAATGAGGACGAGCAAAGCATCGCGGCCGGGCTGGCCTGGGGCGAGGAAAAAGAGCGGCTGCTGAACTGGGTGCGCTGGCAAATGCGCTGGCGTCTCAGGGAGAAGCAGCGGCGGGCCATCGAGCTGTACTACTTCGAAGACCTGACCTACGCGGAGATTGGCCTGAGGATGGGGTGCAGCAGTTCCGCCGCCTACCGGTCGGTGCGGCGGGGCCTGGAAAAATTGCGGGAGTCCGCGAGGCGGGAAGGCGTGGGGTGGTCGCTTGACCGTTGACCGTTGACAACGAAGGCCTGGTGGCCGCTCCGCCGATCCGATCCGTCGGATCGGTCCGCTCTCCGTTCAGCGGGCAATGAGACCCGACGCGATCACGGCATCGCACAGGTCGGCCTCTGATTCCACCACGGCCCCCGGCAACACAACACACCGTTGCAGACGGATGGGGTGCGTAATGCGCGCCCCATCCCCCACGGCGGATTGTTCCAGCACCGCGCCGGGTGCGATTGTGCAACCGTGACCGACAAGCTGCCTCTGCCCCAGGGCTTGCAGCGCACGAACGTTGCACGCGATCACGTCCGGGGGAACCGTAATGTTTACGTCCCACCCGGTCATTTCCACCCCAAAAACCGGCGCGGCGGTGTCGATGAGCACCTGAATCGCGTCGGTCAACTCGAATTCATTGCGCAGCGCGGATCGCGGGGTCTGGCGGATGGCCTCAAAAATGCGCTCGTCAAACAGGTAGAACCCGCAGCCCTTGGCGCGGCAATCGACCTCCGCCGGCTTCTCCACCACCCGACGAATCCGTCCGCCGGGCTCCAGATCGACGCTGAAATTGCGCCGCACGGCGGCGGGCTCGGCACCCCGCTCGATGGCGAGCACTGCGGCCGCCCCCTCCGCTTCGAATACCCGGGCGGCCACGCCGAGGTGGGTGAACTCGAAGTAGATGTCTCCCAGCAGGAGATAGAAGGGTCGGCTGATGTGAGACGCCAGAGCCGCCACGGCGTGGGCCAGGCCATGGCGCTCGTGTTGCTGCACATAGTGGATCGCAACCCCGTGCTCCCGGCCATCCCCCAGGGTCCCTTCGATCAAGGCGGCATGATGTCCAATGACGACCAGGATCTCCCGCACGTTGAGCGCCCGCAGGGTCTCCACGTGGCGGATGATCAGGGGCACGTTTGCCACCGGCAGCAGCGCTTTGGGACAGTGGTCCGCCAGGGGGCCCATCCGGCTGCCACCGCCCGCCGCGAGGATAACCCCCTGATAGGGACTAGGCATCGGGGTGGCTCCTTTCGCGAGATGGGCAGATCTGAAGCGCCATTGTGGCGCAGGAAAGCCGGAGGGTGCAAGTAGAAGCGCGGGGCGAGCGGTGGTGTTCGCCCTGCTCATGAAAGTGAGGTCCTTGCCCCCAGTTTCGATGCCAACAGTTTTCAATCAGCCGCACTAAAAGTTTTCAATTGGCCGAACCCTAACCTTTCAATCAGCCGACCCATTGTTTTACAATCAGCCGAACTCACGCCATCCTCGGTTTCGATCAGCCGAAACCCAACCGTACAATAGGCCGATATGGACTCCCCCGCCACCTATACCCGATTGATCGAGCCTCGCCTCCTGGAGTCACTGGAGGACTCCCCCGTGGTGCTTATCGACGGGCCGAGACAGTGCGGGAAAACTACGCTGGCGCGCCAGGTGGGCCAACGTCTGGGCTACGCTTACTTCAGTTTCGACGACGACGCCATGCTGGCGGCCGCGCTGTCCGATCCCGTCGGATTCATAGACGATCTGCCGCAGAAGGTAGTTCTCGATGAAGTGCAGCGCGCCCCCGAACTATTCCGGACGATCAAGGCCACGGTTGACCGCAATCGTACACCGGGCCGCTTTCTCCTGACCGGGTCGGCCAATGTGCTGGTGCTTCCGCGCCTCTCCGATTCCCTGGCGGGCCGCATGTCCATCTTGCGCCTCCATCCTCTGTCCCAGTCGGAGCTGGCGGGCGCGCAGCCGGGCTTCCTGGATTGCGCCTTCTCCGGCGGCTTCCCGGTAACGAGCAAGCCGCGCCTCAAAGAAGATCTGGCCAGTCGCATCGTGGCGGGAGGCTATCCAGCGGCCCTCGCGCGGGCCGACGCGCGACGGCGCGCGCGGTGGTATCACGACGATCTCATCACCATGGTGCAGCGGGACGTGCGGGACATCTCCCGCATCGCGTCGCTGGAGGCCCTGCCCCGCCTGCTTGCGCTGACGGCGGGCCAGACGGCCCGTCTGGTGAACGCGTCGGACCTGGCCGCGCCCTTTCAACTGAGCCGCCCGACAATCCGCGCCTACACCACGCTGCTGGCGAATGTGTACCTGCTGGCGGAGTTGCTGCCGTGGCATGCGAATCTGCTGAGCCGCCTCGTGAAGACGCCCAAACTCCATATCGGCGATACGGGCCTGGCCTGTGCCCTGCTGGGAACGGACGCCCCCGCCCTGTGGGGCAATCGCGATCTCCTGGGGCAACTGGCGGAGACCTTCGTATTTCAGGAGTTACAGCGCCAGGCCAGTTGGCACGAGGACCCCGTCACCTTTTACCACCTTCGCAATCGGGACGGCGTGGAGGTGGACATGGTGATGGAATCCCGTGGGAGAGTCGTGGGGATCGAGGTGAAAACTTCGGCCACCTTCCAGAAGCGCGATCTGAGCGGGCTCAGAAAGTTGCGCGCCGCCTGCGGCGATCGCTTCAAGGCCGGGATTGTCCTTTATGACGGAGAAGTCGCCGCGCCCATGGGCGATGGCATGTACGTCGTGCCCATACGGCAACTGTGGGAAAAGGCCTAACAGCGCTTGCGTTTGGTGATGCCGCCTTTGGCCGCATAGTGCGCGCGGGTCTTGGCGATATAGGCGGCCGCGTCGGGGGTCTTGCACCCGGTCTCACCGTGATCCACATCGACCCTCCCGATGCGGCCCGCCGCCGCGGTGGCCAATTCCGCAAGATGCTCGTTGCGCGATCCGATGGCGATGAGGGCGTTGTTCATGGTATGGCGCGTGCGATTCCCGGCGCCGTGAATCCCCGACTCTATCCGCGCGAGCATGGACTCAAATTCATGATCCGGCAGCCCCGTTTCCGCCAGAGCGAGATGGGCCAGGATATTCCAGCCCGCGCTGGACCGCCATTCGTCCCTGGTCTTGATCCAGGCCGTCATGCACGCCCGGGCATGGGGTGACTTCGCAACCAGGCCCGAGAGGGCGTCGGTCAGCACATAGTTGGAGAGTTCCGCCGCTCTGGCTTTCAATTCGGCTGCGGTAACGGCGGCCGGATCGTCGATCATGCAGGCAAGTACCCGGGCGTCGTGGTTGCCTGAGTCCCACAAGGCCACCGCCAGATCGTGATTGATTTTGATCGCCTTCTTGAGCTTGCCCAGCGCGGCGTAACTCACGCCGAAGCAGGGTCCGGTCACGCCATGGCGCGCGTAGGTCTTGCGGTTCTGGGCGGTGCCCTCGCGCTCCAGGGCACCCATACAATCGTCCAAGGTCATGGCCGCAACTCCGCTACTGCGTCACCACCGGAAACTTCAACTTGTCGCGCAGAAACTGGAAGGTACCCACGCCGTGGATGGTATGGGGACCGTTGAAGTACTCGATGGTCGTCTCGTCGCCGAGGCCCAGACGATCATAGCGCTCGCGGGTGCGGGCGTATTCATAGCTCACCCACTCGCCCGGCGCGACGCCGTCGTCATGGCCGCGCTCGACCATGAAAGGTCGCGGACAGATGAGCCAGCTCATCTCGGCATAATTGAAGGTGTTGCCCAGGTTCCACTCGAACATCTCGTATTCCCCGTGGAACACATAGCTGTAGATCCGGCGCCGGGTCACGTTTTTCCAGATCCACTCGTTGTAGTCGCCGGAGCAAATGGAGAGGCAGTAACCATCCAGCACGGCGGGCACGCGCATGGCCGTCTTGCCGCCATAGCTCAGTCCATAAAAAGCGATGCGCGCGGGGTCCACCTCGGGCAATGCTCCCAGCCACTCCAGGGTGCGGCGATGCTGCTCGATGATGTAGCTGAAGAGCGAAAGCTTGAGCGGGTTGGCCTTGCGCTGCAGGGTGCGGAAGTGGTCTTCGCCGATGTAGGGGTTCTGGGGCGCATAAACGATAAAGCCCTCTTCGGCCAGCTTCGCCCCAAAGCGGTGGTAGTAGTGGCTGTCGCTCGCGGGATCCGTCACCTCCTGGGGACGCCCTTCGAGGCCATGCTGGCAGACGACCACGGGGCGCTTCTCGCCGGGCGCGATGTTTTTCGGCAGCAGCAGAATACCGTAGGCGTAGACCTGCTCGTTTACATCGAGCATGACTTCGTAGCCGGTGAATTTCTCCGTGTCGTAGATCTCGCGCGTGCGCGGATTGAGCGGCACCGTGCCCTGGGGCAGCTTGCCCATCAACTGCTCGTGAAAGAATTTCCGATAACGCGGCACGGACTTCGCCCAGGCTTCGGCGGAGCTGGCATCGGCCTCTTTCCACACCGACTCACGGGCAAAGGGCGCTTCCGCGAGGATGTGGTCCGTCCAGCCGAGCATGCCCTCCACCTGACGTTTCATTCGCGCTTCAGCGTCGGGTATCTCCGTCTCCGCGCGGGGTGAGGAAGCCGTAGCGGGCAACCCATCGAGCCCGAGGGCCGAAGAAAAGGCTTCCAGCGTTGCGGGTTGTCCGGGGAGCCCGACATCAACAGCCGAACGCTGTAGCCAGGGCGTGCCCTCGCCGACGGGTACGTAGGTCAATGCCTGGGCCACTTCCGACTGAATTTCCTCGGTAGAAGGATTGGGCACCACGCCCGGTGCGGCCCCCGAGCGGCCTTCGGTCGCAGGCGGCCCCGTGACGGCGGGCGGTGTGGCGGATTCCACAATCAAGGCGCGTGGCGCGATCAGCGCGGCCACTTCGGCATTGCCAAAGTCCGTCAGCAATGACCAAACGTTTCGGTAGATCGGCTCGGTCCACAGGCCCTCGCGCGGACCGAAGTAGCCCGAGACCACCGTCGCCTGGACACGCGTGTCGAGTGCCGCGGCGTGCAGGGCGATCAGGCCGCCCTCGCCATAGCCCATGAGGCCCAGTGGCGCTTCCGACGATTGGGCCTGGAGCCAGTCGAGGGCCGAAAGCACTTTCTGAATCTCATAGCCGATAACATGGCGTCCCATCTCGTAGGCGGCGCGGTAGATGAACTCGCGGTGCGGCTGGTTTGTCATGCGCACATCGGGATGGCCCGACCAGGTGTCGGCGCGGTTCGCCAGGGTCGGAATCAGGATACGGTTGCCCTGCTCCGCCAGCGTCACGGCATAGGCGTTGCCCGGCGCAAGACCCAGCAGCGACTCCGGCGATTCATCCGCATCGGGCAGGAGCACCAGGGAAGCGCGCGGATCGCCATTGGGCTCCACCAGCAGCCCTTCGCCCCAGGCCCCCTGATAAACCGGCCAGCGCACGGCATAGACCCTATAGGCGTCCCCCACCGCAATCGGCCCCTCCTTACCCGGCGCGGACACCGTCTCCATCGCCACCGGCAGACGCGGATCCACCGCACCGAGGATTACACGTAGTTTTTCGCGGTGCACCGGCGCGAAGCCTTCGGCAGCCGCGCTTGCCGTCCATTTCGCCCTGCGCGCCGTCTGTGCCGCGACCGTCCGTGCGTCCAGATCGGCGTGGATGCCCGCCACCATCTGCTCGGCAAGGTCGCCTTCAAGCGTGAGGGGCGCGGTGCCGGGGAGGGGGGTGGCGAGGCTGGATTGAATTGCGCTGGCTGCAAGCAGAGCGACGATGAAGCAAATGGCGCGCGGTGAGAGGGTTGAATGCATGAGTCGCTCCTGTGCCGGACAACGGGTTGAGTACGGCCAATTCTATGCGGAGCGGGTGAAGGAATCCAAGCGCCACAGCACCACCATGATGGGTCATATCACGCGGCTGGGTAACGGTGGCAACGCGTATCCGGACACTCACGACGGGATTAAAAATACTATTTCTGCGAATACGCCTTCCCACAAATCGGAAATCGCTACATTTTGCCCGCAACATGAAATATTCATTGAGAATTTCCCCGCATAGGGGTATACTGAGCGTACTTGGTGGTAGATGCTAATCAGGGCATAAGGTGTGAGAAGCGCCTGATCGTCCTACAAATAATGGGTGAGGAATCATGTTGAGGAACATAAAACTAGTAGGCGTACTGGTGTCGTTGGGGGTGTTGTCATCATTGCCAGTCAATGCCGCTATTTTCAACGACATTTCAATCAGTGGCACTCTTGACTCTAGTGCCGTAATTTTCACGCCATCTACGGAAGATGTAGTGAATGGTGATGTAGAGTTTTCAAGTGTCTTGGATGTAAATGATAACTCTGCAACCGCGATGGCGTCGTTTAATTTTGACGAGTTCGCTGGCGGCTTGAATCTAAGAGCGCTATTTGAGGGCCAAACTGCCACCACATACACTGTAAATGCATTCAGTGTAACATTCACGAACATCATCAATTCGACACCAGGCTCCTCCTTTTCCTCGATTGCATTTATCGGAGACTCTGATTTTGATAGCTCAAGTCCTGACTATCTTAGTGGGGTAACGATCTCCAATTTTGTCGACGACCCGTTACAAGGCATTTCATTTACCCTCGATTTTAGTGATTTCGACGTTGAGATCTATTCTCGACACGTTGAACTGGAAATACTGTACAGAATCGACGATCCCAACTCCTCCGTCGTCCCCGTGCCCGCTGCTGCTCCCATGGCGCTTCTCGGCCTGGGCGTTCTGGCCCTTGCGCGGCGCTTCCGGCGGAAAACGAGCTAACGTCAAATAGCATTTAACCTCCCAGTCGGGCGGCATGGCTCCAGGCCTGCCGCCCGATTGTTGTTTTCCGGGATCCGGCTTTCCGAAACGACTGGAACTTGGCTCCAAACCCGACGGGCGCCTCCCCCAACCCGCCGCAACGCAATATTCGCGTTCATTCGCGTCCATTCGCGGTTCAAGACCCTTTCTCCCTCATTTTCCCGCAGTTCCCTTGTGCAATTCCCCATTGGGCGGTATACTTAAGGCACTTGGTGGCTGCAGCAAATCAGAAACAAGGAGTGTCGTGCTTCTCTTGTTTCTCTTACACGGGTGAGGATACTACCTTGAAGAACCCCATTGGCATGGGCGCAGCGCTCCTGCTGTGTCTGGCGCTCGCCGCACCGGCCCGCGCAACCCTCGAAGCCGACCAGATTGTCGGCTCCTCCACCGGGCTGACCACCTTTAACGCCGGCCCGGAGACCATCACCTTCGATTTTGACCCTGAATTTGTCGGAACGCTGGACATCGCGGGAAGCGCTCCCGTCAATTTCGATCTCAGCTTCTTCTTCTCCGATGATTTCCTGACCGTCTTCATCGAGCATAACTTGAGCGGCTCCACGCAGTTCATGACGGATTTCACCGTGACCTTCTCCGACCTGGACTATGTCGGTTTCCCGACCTATGTCTTGTCGGATGTAACGTCCGCCTATGACACCCTGGGCGGCGGTGCGGGACTCTCGGTAAGCTTTACCGACGATTCTTTCGAGTTGACCTTTACCAACTTCGAGGTCACGGAATCGCGCGAGCTCGGCCTGGATCTGGTCTTCGAAGAGGACGACCCGGTTACACCCGTCCCCGAGCCGGCCTCGCTCACGCTGCTGGCGCTGGGCGCGGCGGGACTGGCGCTTAAGCGCAAGTTCTTCTGACCTTCAACAGCCGACGCACCGATCATCATGGGCCTTCCTTTGGGAGGCCCCTTTTTATTTGCGCGCCGAAGCTGGACAGCGCGTGACGGGATGTTTTAGTCTCTTAGGCGCCTCGTTTTCGCGCGACTGCGCGCGGATCCGGCGCGGTAAACGGCGATGTCGCGCCGGGCCTGTTCCAAGCCTCGCGACCGCTGGCCGATACCCTTCACCCTGCGCGGAATCTTCCGTTCCGCGCGTGACATCAACCCATGGAGACGATTATGCGACTAAGAAATTATCTGGCAAGTCCCGCCTTACGCCTGGCTGCGGCCGTGGCGCTCTGCGCGGGCATCGCGGCGCCCGGCGCGCACGCCGCGGAGGACGGATTCACCCCGCTCTTCAACGGCACCGACCTGAGCGGCTGGACCGGCGACATGAAGCTGTGGCGCGTGGAGAATGGCGAGATCGTCGGCTCCACCAAGGGCGTGAAGCTGGAGAAGAACACCTTCCTCTCCACGGAAAAGACCTACTCCGATTTCGTGCTCAAGGCGCGGGTGAAGCTGACCAACCACAACAGCGGCATCCAGTTCCGCAGCGAACAACTGCCGAACCACGCCGTGAAGGGCTACCAGGCGGACGTGGCGGAGAAGACCTACTTCGGCATGCTCTATGAAGAGCAGGGCCGGGGCATCCTCCCCTACTGGAACGAATACACCGAAGATCAGCGCGAGGCCGTCTTCGCCGCCGCGAAGCTGGACGACTGGAACGACTACGAGATCACCTGCCAGGGCGATCACGTGAAGATCGTGCTGAATGGCTACACCACCCTCGACTTCGTCGATCCCGCCGGCGCGAAGGCGGGCATTATCGCCCTCCAGCTACACGCGGGCCCCGAGATGGAGGTCCACTTCAAGGACATCGCCATCAAGGAACTGGGCGAGAAGAAAGCCATGAACGAGGGCGAGTTGATGCCCAACGCCGAAGCGCGGGAGGCTAGGCTGGCCTACCTGGGGGAACGGTTTCGGCTTCCCGACGGGTTCTCCGTTGAGGAAGTCGCAAACCACGACCTGATGGGCTCGGTTATCAATCTTACCTTCGATCACCTGGGCCGCCCCGTCGTGGGCGCCCAGGACGACGGGGTCCGCATCCTGCTGGACAACGACGGGAACGGCAGATACGAGTCGCAGGAAAGTTTCAGTGAAGACGTAAAACGGATCATGGGGATGCTGTTCACGGCGCCCGGCGATCTGCTGGTGCAAGGGGAGGGGCCGCAAGGCCCCGGCCTCTACCGCCTCACGGACTCGGATGGCGACGATAAAGCCGACGAGACCGCCCTGCTGATGGCTTCGAACGGCGGCATGGGGGAACACGGCCCCCATGCCATCGCGCGGGGCTTCGACGGCTACCTCCACGTGATGTATGGCAACCACGCCCACCCCGCGGCAGCCCTTGATCCCCTCTCCCCCAGCCGGGGCCTGGAAGAGGATCACCTCCTCCCCCGCTATGTGGATCCCCGAGGCCACGCCACCACCATCATGGCGCCCGGTGGCACTATCGTCCGCGTGGACCCCGAATTCAAACGCTGGGAACAACTCGCCGGGGGCTTCCGCAATGCCTACGACCTGAGCATTGATCGCAGCGGCGAAATCATGACTTTCGACTCCGACATGGAGTGGGACGTGGGCCTGCCCTGGTTCCGCCCCATCCGCGTGGTCCATGCCGTCCCCGGCGGCGACTATGGCTGGCGCACGGGCTCCTCGGTGATGCCCGCGTACTACATCGACACACTCCCGAGTGTGGACGATGCAGGCCGCGGTTCTCCCGTGGGCGTGTGCTTCTACGAGCACGAGGCTTTCCCCCCAGAGTACCGGGGGGCTTTTTTTATGGGCGACTGGTCGCGCGGACGCATCCGCGTGCTCTTTCCCAAGGCTGCGGGCGCGACGCTGGCGGGGAAGACCCAGGATTTCGTCGTGGGCGAGCCGTTGAACGTGACCGACCTGGATGTGTCGCCCCGGGGCGATCTCTTCTTCACCACCGGCGGCCGCGACACCCAGGGCGGGTTGTATCGCATCCGCTATGGCAAGGGCATCCGAGCGCCCGAGGCGCCATCGACCATTGCCGAGGTGCTCGCCCTTCCCATGCCCCGCTCCGCCTGGAGCCGCCATGCCATCGCCCAGGCGAAAACGGCCCTCGGCGACCTCTGGGCATCGGGACTGACCGCCGCCCTGCGCGACGCCACCCTGGCGGAGCCACTGCGCCTTCAGGCCCTGGAATCGCTGCAGGTTTATGGCCCCCAGCCCGACGCGACGCTCCTTAACGAACTTGCGCGCGATGCCAGCCCCGCCCTCCGCGCCGGCGCCGTGCTCCTCATGGGCTGCGGCGATCTCAAGACCTTCCGCGAGCCGCTTATCAACGCCCTTTACGACAAAGATGTCGTGGTGGCTCGCCGCGCCTGCGAGGCCCTGGTCCGGGCGGGGCTGGACGAGTCCACCCGCGTGGACACCCACGAGGGGCTCATCTCCGGACTCTACCTGCTGCTCGATCACGAAGACCGCTTCGTGCGCTACGCCGCCCGCAAGGCCATGGAGCGCATGCACCGCGACCTCTGGGCCGACAGCATTCTGAGCGACGAAATCGATCGCCGGCCCAGGGGCGTCATGGAAGGCACGCTCGCCCTCATTGAAACCCAGCGCGCCGCGGTCCACGCCGACGCCATCTTTGCGCGAATTGACGAACTGAGCCAGGCCCCCATGGACGATGCCATCTTTCTCGATTTCCTCCGCGTCTTGGAGATGGCCTTCATCCGCGATGTAACCGGAGGCGACCGCGTCGAGACTTTCAAGCCCGTGCTTGGGTCGCGACTCCTCGGCAAATTTCCCCACGGCGACGCCGCCATCAACCGCGAATTGCAGACCCTCATCGCTTATCTGCAGCCACCCGGCGCGGTGGAGGCCCTGCTGGCCACCCTGACGCCCGACAAGCCCCAGGAAGCGCAGATCCACACGATGTACGCCCTCCGCGCCATTGAGCACGGCTGGACCCCGGAAACGCGGGCGCAGGCCGTGGCCTGGTTTGACCGGGGCCGCGAAATGGACGGTGGCGCGAGCATGGAGGGCTACATCAACAACCTCTGGGACTCCCTCATGGAGCGCCTTCCGGACGCGGAGCGGGTAATGGCCGAGAACCGCAAGGCGGAGGCCCTCGCCGCGCGCGAGGAAGCCGCCCTGGCCCTCCTCGCCAAAATCGAAGGCGAGGCCCCGGCCAGCACGACTGACCTCGCCCAGATGAGTTTCGACGAACTCAGCCAGTACCTCGAGTATGATCCCATGGCCTACGTTCCCCAGAAGCTCGAAGACGGCCACAACGTCTTCATCAAGGCCCGCTGCGCCAACTGCCACGTCTTCGGCACCAAAGGCAAAGGGGGCGGCCCCGACCTCTCCACCGTCACCAGCCGCTTCCGCCGCCGAGACATTCTAGAATCCATCATGTACCCCTCCAAGGTGGTCTCCGACCAGTACACCGGCGTGGAAGTCGAGCTGAACAACTTCAATACCGTCACCGGCATGGTCGCGGGCGAAGACGCCAGGACCCTGACCGTCATTACCATCACCGGCGAGCGCGTGGCCATCCCGAAGCGGAGCATCGCGAAACGGACGGAATCCAGGCAGTCCATGATGCCCGAGGGCCTGCTGAACACGATGACGCTGGAGGAACTCGTGAGCTTGATCTACTTCCTGGAGCATGGCGCGGAGGAGTGACGAAGCGAGGGGACCGTCCTGCGCGTAAAGTGACAAGAACCGCGCGGGGCGTCGCGTGCAATAGACGCCCACCCTGCACGAGCGCCGAAGGCCAGGCGCGCGGGACCGTCCCCCGCTTTTACAGTCTAACGACCTTGAGTCCTCCAGTGTATTCCACCCATAGCACTGCTCCCCGACTCTGGCAGGGGCCAACGTGGGTTAGCCTTCCAGGCTGACCACAGGCCTGTCGAAGCGCAAGATGTTCGTGTTCACTGTGGAGTAAGTGCCGCAGTATGAAGTCGCAGAGCCGGTACTCGCCCATTGAATCTCAATCCAGCTTATTGAACAAATCCCGACACAGGGCCGCATCGTTCTCATCCTTAATGTAGTCGGCCAGATGTTTAACGATGGGCAGCACCGTCTCGCGCGGAAGGTGCCGCAGGATCTCCATCCGTTCGGGCGAGGCTTCTTCGCGTCTGTTGCGAAACCGGTATCGCATGACATGGGGAAGCAGTAGGGTTGCCGCCGCCTCTGGATCGCGCTCCGCAGCGGATAGAAGCCGGTCCCTCGCCTCTGATAGTAACTCGGCATCTGGAGGTATGTATGTCCCATAACCCTCGTAGTCGGTTCCGCAAAGGAGGATAGCAGCGTGGATGATTTCGGGGTCGATTGGTTTCCCCATGCCCTCTCTATTGGCAATGTAGGCGTCAATATAGTCGTCCAGAGACGGGGGCGAACGAAGGATTTCGGACGGGTTGCTCGGGTCCTTACGATACGGGCGTAACCAATTCGAGATGGGTTCATTGTTGATCCAGTAGATCACGGCGGCCTCGTAAAGACTGTCACCCCCCTTGAGGTCGAAGGTGTTCCGCAGGAGCGTGAATACCTGGTAGTCGAGCTTTCCGTACCAATGGTATCCCCGGCTCGTCCCCATGAAGCGTACGGTGTTACCCCGGGGAAGACCCTGGTAAAACTCCTCTGGCTTTCCAAATAAGGTCACAGGGTCCAGGGAGCCTGGAGCGACATCTTCCGGAAACAGCACCACTTCGCCGAAACCCAGCGCGATGCGATAGCCCTTCGCGTCGCCCTGCGTCACGGAAGGCACTGAGTCGTACGGTCCCAGTGTACCCACGCCACGCCCCGGCTCCCGGCTTCCCGTCTCCAGTATTTCGCGGAGCACCGGCATGATCGGAGTATCCATGTCGAATCCAGGATCCTGCGGCAAGCCCATCAAGCCTCGCAGCCGGTTGATGAACAGGGGCGTCATGGGGAACTCGCCGGGGTAGTCACGAAACCAAACCACGCCGTTCATATAAAGAACCGGGACGCGATCTCCTATTCTTTCAGGCATCTGCCAGAGCATCGGGACGGCTCCGTCAATATCAAAGTCTCCAGGCGGCAATCCGTGGGATTCGAACCATGCATTCATGAACCGGCGTCCGACCCCAGTACGCAACGGAGCCAACTCGTCAAATTCAAGCGAGTGTGGATCCAGAAAGGGTTCTTGTTCCAAGCGGGTTCCGCCGCCCCGGAAGGCCTGCGGGTCTTTTTCGAGTTGATCGAGCAACCGCTGGGCCGAAGCCTCGTCGTAGAAAGCATAGCCGAGGTAACACAGGGGGCGCTGTTCATCGCCGTCGAAATACTTCAGCGCCTCCTGAAATTCGGCAAGGCCGTCCCCTTGCGCCGCCCGGGCGGTCATGTCCGGTAGAAACACCCCGGCCTCGGCGGAGCGGAGGGGATAATAGTTTCCCGGATTGGAATCGGCATAACGCTGGAGCGCACTGCGCGCCTGCTTCATCGCGGCTCCGGACTTCTTCAGGCGGTAGGCCCTGCTGCCGAAACGCACGACGAATGCGCCCGCGCAGAGCACCACCAGGGCAAGGACCGCGCAGAGGATCTTCTTCCACATGACCATGGGATGGTTGCGCGACAAAATATTCTTCATGATGAGCCCCCCGGAAATCGTACGGACCGAGACTGGCGCCGCCAACGCCATGCGTGGCGTCGTGATGACAGCTTCAGTGTAGCGGCTTGCGGCCTGATCGTCAATTGGATCCTTTGGCGTCGGGCTGGCCGATTGGGGCGTTTGACCGCTCGTTCCCAAGCTCCACTTGGTCGAAAATGGGCTATCCCAATCTAACGACCTTGAGTCCTCCAGTGTATTCCACCCATACCGCTGCTCCCCGACTCTGGCAGGGGCCAACGTGGGTTAGCCTTCCAGGCTGACCATAAGCCCGTTTCAGCAATCAAACGGTCTTGTAATTCCTTCCACATTCACGTCGAGTAAGAAGCCCCTGGGGCCCTTCGAACATTGACGTGGGCTTTGCCTCAGCCTGGAAGGCTAAGCCACGTTGGCGGCCTTCCAACGGGAGTGGCATCCGGCTCACATCTACGGCGAGTATTTTAACTTGAGGTTCCGATACCTCGCACGAATATTTGGCCCCAGACTCCATCCCCTACAGCCTCTAGCCTGCGGCCTGATATACTATCCCCATGCTTGGCGTCTACCTCCACATCCCCTATTGCCGCACCTTGTGTCCCTATTGCGATTTCGTGAAGGAGCGCAGTCGGACGACGGTGCCCATGCCCTTTGTGGAGGCGGTGTGCAAAGAAATCGGCGAATTTGAGGGGCCGCGCGAGGCGGGGAGTGTGTTTTTCGGCGGCGGGACGCCTTCGTTGTTGACCGAGGAGGGCCTGGGGCGGGTGATGGAGGCGCTGTTTGCGCGCTTCGACCTGGCGGGTGCTGAGATCACGCTGGAGGCGAATCCGGACGATGTGACGGCGCCGATGATGAAGGCGTGGTGCGCGATGGGGGTGAATCGGGTGAGCCTGGGTGTGCAGAGTTTTGATCGGGCGGTGCTGAAGTATCTGGGGCGTCGCCACGATGCGGACGCGGCGCGGCGGGCCTGCGACGTCATCGCGGAGCACTTCGACACGTGGAGTCTGGACCTGATTTTTGGCGCACCGCCGATTGAGGCGTGGGGCGCGACGCTGGCGGAGACGGTGGCCATCAATCCCCCCCATGTATCGGCCTATGGCCTGACCTACGAACCGGGGACGCCTTTTGAAAAGCGTGCGGATCGGGCGATTTCGGAGGAGGCGTCGCTGGCGATGTTTCGCGAGGCGGAGGAGGCGCTTCACGCTTATGACCACTACGAAATCTCGAACTATGCGAAACCGGGGCATCAATCGCGCCACAACTTGATCTATTGGCACAACGGTGATTATGCGGGCTTCGGCACGGGGGCCTATTCGTATGTGGGCGGCGTCCGTGCGCGCAACGCCATCACGACGGATGAGTACCTGCGTGCACCGGGGAAGAAAATGGAAGCGCTACCACTGAATGATGACGAGGTGCGGCTGGAGACGTTGATCCAGTATTTTCGCTTGCAGTCCGGGTTGGAGAAAACCGCCTATGCACGGCGCTTCGGTCGAGACGTGAACGAAGATTTCGGCGAGGCCATCGCGGGGCTGGTGCGGCGGGGGTTGCTGGAAGAAAGCGAGACCGTGATCCGCCCGACGGCAGAGGGCTTTTACCTGAACAATGAAATCGGGCTGGCGCTAATTGGGTGGTCAACTTAATCGGACCGATTAAAAAAGCCGCGATCCCTTTGCAGGAACCGCGGCTCAATTTTGCAGTTGACTAAAACGCGTCGGCGGCGTCCAGCTTCGCGAAGGGGTCTTCTTCGCGACCGGTAATGTGGGGGCCGGTGAGCATGTCTTTGTAGGCCAGGCCGGGGCCGACCATGGGGTAGACGAAGGCGGTGTTGTCCGTCATGACTTCGAGGAAGGCGGGGCCTTCGAAAGCGATGAAGTCCGCGATCTTCTTCTCCAGATCCGCCTTCGCCTCCACGCGCTCAGCATACTTGAAACCGTCGGCCTTAGCCGCAGCTACGAAATCTTTCTGGTGCAGGGTCTTGTCGGTGCCCGAAAAGCGGCTGCCGAAGTAGAGGGTCTGCCACTGGACCACCATGCCGTCGCCCTTGTTATTGAGCAGCAACACCTTGACGGGGATGTCGTAGTTCGTGCAGGTTTCCATCTCGCCGATGTTCATGCGGATGCTACCGTCACCGTCCACGTCGATGACGATTTTTCCGGGTGCGCCGACCTGGGCGCCGATGGCGGCGGGCAGGCCGTAGCCCATGGTGCCCATGCTGCCGGAGGTGAGCCAGGTGCGGGGCTCTTTAAAATCGAAGTATTGCGCGGCGAACATCTGGTGCTGGCCGACGCCAGTGGTGATGATCGCGTCGCCTTTGGTTATTTTATTGATGAGGGCAAGCACTTCCTGGGGCTGGATCAGCGGCGTATCCGTGTTCCAGGCCATGTGGTGCTTCTGCTTCAGCTCGGCCACGTAGTCGAGCCAGTGCTGGTGCTTGTTCTCCAGTTCGCCGCAGGCGGTCATCAGCTCGCGCAAAACGACGCCGGCATCGCCCACGTGGTGCCATTCAACCGCCTTGACCTTGCCGATCTCGGCGGCGTCGATGTCGATGTGCGCGATCTTCGCGCGGGCGGCGAATTCCTTCGGCTTGCCAGCGACGCGGTCGTCAAAGCGGGAGCCGACGGCAATGAGGAAATCACAATCTTCCACGGCGTAGTTGGCGTAGGCCGTGCCGTGCATGCCGAGCATGTGCAGGCAGAGGGGATCGGTCGTGTCGATGGAGCCGATGCCCATCAGGGTGGTGACGACGGGGATCTGGTACTTGTGGGCGAAGGCCGTCAGTTCCTGACTGGCATTGCTGTTGACCACGCCGCCGCCCGCATAGATCAGGGGGCGGTGGGAGGCCTTCAGCATGCGGAGGAAGGACTCGGCCTTTTCCTGGGGCAGGCGGGAGTTTTCCAGCCCGTCCAGGCGGCGCTGGTAGCCGACCATGGTCAGGAGGCCGCTGCCGGTAAAGGCGCCTTCCCAGTTTTGCACGTCTTTGGGAATATCGATGACCACGGGGCCGGGGCGACCGCTGCGCGCGATGTGAAAGGCGGTGCGGACAGTGGCCTCAAGCTCGTCTGGATTCTTCACCAGGAAGACGTGCTTGGCGCAGGCGCTCATGATGTTGAAGACCGGGGCTTCCTGGAAGGCGTCGGTTCCCACGGCGGCCCGGGGAACCTGGCCGCAGATGACGATCATGGGGATGGAATCGGCCATGGCGTCGCGGACGGGCGTGACGGTGTTGGTGGCGCCGGGGCCGGAGGTAACAAGCGTGATGCCGACCTTGCCGGTGACGCGGGAGTAGCCGGCGGCCATGAAGCCCGCGCCCTGCTCATTGGCGGGGACGATGAGCTTGATTTCCTGCTCGGGGTGGCTCTCGTTCCAGCGGAAGACCGCGTCATAGGTGGGGAGAATGGCGCCGCCGCTGTAGCCGAAGATCGCGTCGATGCCTTCATCGGCCAGCACCTGGATTACCATTTCCGCGCCTGTCATGGTTTTGCCCGCCGCGGGGTGTTTCGTATCCGTTGCCATTGCCGTTGCCATCGTTCCAGTCTCCTTGATTGCGATTTATCGTGACGCCCCTGTACAGGCACCCGATTATGCATGCTTTTTTGCCCTGCGGCAGATCACAAAAAAGGGCGCCGCGGCGTTCAACCCGGCGGCGCCCTTCAGTCTACGTACTCACATCCGGCCGCAGTGTTACTCGGCCTTTTCCGCTTCCGCTTCCGCGTTACGGGCGGCCTCGGCCTTGCTCACCGCCGCCATCATTTCGTGGGCAACGTCGGCCAGGCTGCGGCCCGCCTGCATCATGCTTTCGGGCATGGAGCCCTGAATCACGGCGCCCACGTCCACGGAGCCGGTGCCGGAGGAACCGTGCTCGGCCATGAGATTGTTGTCCAGGTCGCGCTGGGCCTCGCGCACGCTCAGGCCGATCTTGCGATCCGCCGCGCTGATGCTGATGACCTTCGCCATAACCTTGTCGCCGATGTTCAGCACTTCTTCAGGCTTCTGCACGCGGTCGGAGGAAAGCTCGCTCACGTGAATCAGGCCTTCGATGCCGCTGTCCAGCTTGGCAAAGGCGCCGAAGCTCACGAGCTTGGCAATTTCCACTTCCACGATGCTGCCCATGGGCATCTTCTCGATCACCGCCAGCCACGGGTCGGTCTCAAGCTGCTTCATGCCAACGCTGATCTTCTCGGACTCGGGGTCGATGCTGAGGATCTTGACGGTGACTTCCTGGCCCTTCTCCAGAATCTCGGAGGGATGGGGAACCTTCTTGGTCCAGGAGATGTCGCTGACGTGAAGGAGGCCGTCGATGCCTTCTTCGATCTGCACAAACGCGCCGTAATCGGTGAGGTTGCGCACCGTGCCGGTGACCGTGGAATTGACCGGGTAACGCTCGGCCAGTTGCTTCCAGGGGTTCGGCTGGGTCTGCTTGATACCCAGGGCGATCTTCTCGGAATCGGGATCGACGGTCAACACCATCACGTCCACTTCCGCGTCCAGCGCCAGGATTTCGTTGGGGTGGCGAACGCGGCGGGTCCAGCTCATTTCGCTGACGTGGACCATGCCCTCGATGCCTTCTTCAAGCTGCACGAACGCGCCGTAATCCGTCATGCTGACCACGCGGCCGCGGACGACGGTGCCGACCGGG
This sequence comes from Candidatus Hydrogenedentota bacterium, assembly GCA_016791475.1. Lineage (NCBI taxonomy): Bacteria > Pseudomonadati > Candidatus Hydrogenedentota > Candidatus Hydrogenedentota bacterium. The sequence goes on along the minus strand of JAEUWI010000078.1, from coordinate 7,471 downwards.
TAGCGGTCCACAGCGGACTTCCAGGGATTCTGGGTCTTCTGCTTCAGGCCGAGGCTGATGCGCTCGGACTGGGGGTCGAAGCTCAGGACCATCACATCGATGCCCTGGCCAACCTGGACAATCTGGCTCGGGTGCTTCACGCGGCCCCAGCTCATGTCCGTCACGTGGAGCAGGCCGTCGATGCCGCCCACGTCCACAAACGCACCGAAATCGGTAATATTCTTGACTTCGCCGCGGAGCACCTTGCCCACTTCGATCGTCTGGAGAAGCTTTTCCTTCTCGCCGGCGCGCTGCTCTTCAAGGAGCTTGCGGCGGCTCACCACCACGTTGCGGCGGCGCTTGGTCAGCTTGATAATCTTCAGTTCCATGCGCTCGCCGAGGTAACGCTCCAAGTCGCCCATGGGGCGGAACGTCAACTGGCTCGCGGGCATGAAGGCGTCGATACCGATATCAACCTTCAGGCCGCCCTTGACCCGGCGGACAATGGTGCCTTCAATGACACCGTCGGCCTCATAGATCTCCTGGACTTTTTCCCAGTTCTTGATCCGGTCGGCCTTCATCTTCGAAAGCACGGGCAGGCCGGCTTCGTTTTCGGGATCTTCGATGTAGAAATCGAAGACATCGCCCACGGAGAGCTTGTCCGGCTGCAGGAATTCGGAGGTCGGGACGATGCCCTCGCTCTTGTACCCGATGTCCACAAGCACGCGGTCATCGGCGATTTCCATCACCTTGCCCTGGACGACTTCACCTTCATTGAAATTCTTGACGGATTCGCCGAAAAGCGACTCCATCGATGCGGCAGCCAATTCGGCCTGAAGCTCGGCATCAAGCTCCGTAAGCCCGTCAGCCATAATGGCTTCCATCAACTGCTGGTTGGATTCCCTGGTTTCGTAACTCATGAGAAATTCTCTTCTCCTTTGAAAAAAAGATTTACCGCACAAGACGGCATCTTGGTAGCGTAACAAACGGGGGCGGGAAGAGTCAAACCGGGGGTCGGCGGCGGAAAGGTTGATGGGGCATCGGGCAGCGCATACAGATCAGCCCGATAAGCTCGATCAGATCAGTCCAATCGGTCCAATCGGTCCGATCCGTCCGATTTGCACCCGTTAACATCAACAGGGCTGCATCCTGCGACCAATATGCTAAGATTTTATCCACGGCAAATTCGCCACAATGAAAGCGAAACGAAGAGGGCATCGGGCATGGCTAAGATAAAGGTGTTGGACAAGGAAGTCTCTATCCAGACGCAAAACGAGGCGGACTATATCAGCCTGACGGATATTGCACGCTATAAGAACGCGGAGCACACGGACGATCTGATACGAAACTGGCTCCGAAACCGCAATACCATAGAGTTTTTGGGAATATGGGAGCAACTCAACAATCCGGTTTTTAAACCCGTCGAATTCGACGGGTTTAAAAAGCAGGCTGGACTCAACAGCTTCACCTTGACCCCAAAACAATGGATCGACGGCACCGGCGCAATTGGGATCATATCCAAGTCCGGGCGCTACGGCGGAACCTTCGCCCACAAGGACATCGCCTTCGAGTTCGCCTCGTGGATCTCCGTCGAGTTCAAACTTTATCTCATCAAAGAATTCCAGCGCCTCAAGGAGCAGGAACAGGCCCAACTCGGCTGGGACATCAAGCGCAACCTGGCCAAGATCAATTACCGGATTCACACGGACGCGATCAAAGAGAACCTGATTCCACCTGAACTGTCCGCGAAGCAGATAAGCCTGGTCTATGCCACCGAGGCGGACGTGCTCAACATGGCGCTCTTCGGCCTCACCGCAAAAGAGTGGCGCGCGGCAAATCCCGGCAACAAAGGCAACCTCCGCGACGAGGCCAATATCGCCCAGCTCATCTGCCTCTCCAATCTCGAAAACCTGAACGCCCTGTTCATCAAGGAGGACATGGCGCAGGCGGCCCGGCTGGAAAAGCTCAACCGAATCGCTATCGAGCAGATGAAATTGCTCATCGACGACGGGGCCGTGAAGCGCCTGAAAGGCAAGGCGTAGACTCAACGGCTTCGCGAAATGCCTCATCCCCCGCCATCAATCGTCCTCTGTATCTTCCGGACCTCCGAGCAAGTACTGCAGTAACTGGCGTGGTGCCTCCACAAGCGCGTCAAGCAATAGCAGAACGTATACGGCAATGCCAAAAACGACGCCATCCTGCGCGGCACCGGGACCAAAACAGCCGCCCACCTGTCCCGCCAGCAGCTCGGCGCGCACTATATATCCATCATTGTTCGAATCAAGTGCACGAAACAACGCCCGATGGGATGCGTCTCCGACATAGGCGTCAAACTCTTCATAGGAAATGCGGCCGTCTCCGCTCAGATCCGCTGTGCCCAGATTCTCCAGCAGCGCATCGATGATCTCGTCATCGGTTGGACCTTCACCTTCACCTTCACCTTCACCTTCACCCTCGCCCTCGCCCTCGCCCTCGCCCTCGCCTTCACCGCTCGTTGCGGGGAAATCATCTCGATTCAGTGGATCGGTACCTTCCGCCAACTCGAGTCCATCGTCGAAACCGTCACCATCCGTGTCGAACCGATCAGGTCGCAAACCCATGTTGGTTTCGTCGAGATTTCCCAGGCCGTCGCCGTCCATGTCCCCACCGGGGTCTTCACAGGTCACAGAAATATCATCGTTGCGTCCGATACCGTGCCAGGAGTCATAGTCCATCGAAAAATAGAATTCGATGTCAACGTAACTCAATTCAGAGAACGTATCACAGAGCGTGTCTCGAGTCAGCGGATTGTTGCCTGCGTAAATACGCAGATAGGGGCCCTGGGGCTCGTAAAGTTCGAACGCCCCAAAATCCTGTATCTCATTTTCGGAAACGTCGAGTATTCTCAACTCGGATAGGGTGGCTATTAATTCCACACTCTCCAGGCCGATCGATTGCAGCTCCAGTCGTTTTATTGTGGTGTTACTTGTAAGCCCGCCGAGGTTGATTCCGGGATTTTCACTTAGGTCGAGCAACTCGATTCGCGGCAGTCCCGCGAGAGAGCTGGTGTCGAGGATGGCATTGCCGCGCAGCGACAGCCGGTTGAGCGCCGTTACGCCGGCGAGAGGCCCGATATCGCTGATTTCGTTGCCATCCAGTTCGAGTCGTTCGAGCCGTTTGCAATACTCCAATCCGCGCAGATCCCGTATGCCGAGATTGTTTGCTTCAAGCGAGACCAGCCAATTCATGTCTGAATCCCGAAGTACACCCTCGGGGCGGTTCAGGGCAGTTCGCACCGCCGCCTCCAGCGCAGCGTCGGGAAACTCGATCTCCGTGCCGGGATAATCTGCCGGATCCAGTGGATCGGTACCCCGGTCCCGCTCTTCGCCGTCCCCGATAAAGTCGCCATCCGAATCGAAGTTCACGGGATCCGTGCCGCCCAGCGCTTCCTCCAGATTGCCAATGCCATCGTCGTCTTCGTCGTCGTCGGGTGCTTCGCAAATCCACCGCCGGTAGCCCCAATCACTCGGCAGCGAAATCGTAACGCCACGGGCAAGAAACGCTGTGTAGCTGGTGCACATTTCGAGGCTATCCAACGGGTTTCCATCCAGCTCCAGATGCATATCTCCCCCCGCGCGGCGAGCAACTATGGGGGCAAGGTCGCTGATATTGTTTCCGATTAGGTTGATGTCCACGTATCCAGGCAGTTCGATGATATCTGCGAGCGAACTCACTTGATTGTTTTCGAGCGATATGACCTCCAGGCTGGTAAAGGGCGTAAGCGTGGAAATATCGTTCAATCGATTTGCTCCGGCCCTGAGCACGCGGAGGTTGGACGCCTTCTCGAGACCTGCCAGGTCGACGAGAACGTTATTTTCAAGGATAAATTGCCGCAGGCGGGGCATCTCAGGCATCCCGACTAACGTGGCGATCTGATTCTGTTCTGCGTACAGGTCCAAAAGCGCAGGCATACTGCCCTCGGCATGAAGGTCAACGAGCCTGTTCTCGCTGATATCGAGGTGGGTCAAGGCAATCAGGTCTTTAACAAAGGCGATGTCCGTCAGCAGGTTCTCGCCGAGCAGTAATTCCGTCAGGGTAGTGAATTGCCCCAGCGTATCCGCGGAGGAAATCTCATTGCCACGGGCTCTGAGGGTAGTAAGAAGGGGCAGTTCCATCATGGCGTCGAGCGTCGCAATCTGATTGCGCGAAATATCAAGGAAAGAAAGCAACGGCAAATGCTGAAATCCCCCGGCGTCCTCAAGTTGATTGTCCTGGATCGATATAGTCTGAAGGCCCTTCAACGACGACAGGGGACCGGCATCGCGAATTTGATTCTCTTCAAAATTCACATGGCGAAGTCTGAAAGCGGATTCAATACCGTCCAGGTCTGTTATGTTTCGACGCCTGCCGTCGAGTCCGGTTAGTTTCGCCATATCTGTGTCGAGCAACACGTGGTCCTCCGGCAGGCGAAGCTCATAGAAAATCGCCGCGCGAAGATTCGGGTCGGCAATCTGCACCGGGCTCGGCGTGAAACTTGTCGCGTCGCCAGGATCGGTACCTGCGGCCACCTCTTCGCCATCGCTTCTACCGTCTTCGTCGGAATCCGCGCGGTCGGCGTCGGTCCCGTAACCCCACTCCTCAACCGAGGACAACCCATCGCCGTCCTCGTCCGAGTCGGGAGCCACACAGACTTTTCCGATCCGTTCGAGGATATCATTCGGATTTACCAGATTATAGAAATAGACTTGCACCCGACGGGCGAGCAGCGCCGGAACGCCCTCGCACAATGCCGACACGGACAAGGGGTTCCTCCAAAGGTTAATCTCCACATCACGCGAAATACCGGGATTGTCCACAAGAACTTGAATCTCAGCGACTTGATTTTCGGCCACGTCGATCTCCCGCAGACCTCGATGTGCTCCCAGCGCATCCAGATTGGTCAGACGGTTCCTCCGTGCGGTCAACCTCTTCAGCAAGGGCGCCTGTTCCAGACCGGCCAGCGACTCCAGGAGATTGCCGTTTGCGTTGAGAATTTCGAGGGACGGGAGTCCGGTAAACCCCTCCAATGTCTTGATTTGATTGTTCTCGATGTTCAAATACTCGAGGTTGGGAAGGTTCGCAATCCCCGCCACATCGCTAAGGAAGTTGCCTTGGAGCTCAAGCGAGACAAGGCCTGTCATCCCGCTCAAGTCGCCTGTGGATACCAACTGGTTGTTCCACAACTTCAACTCCCGGAGTCGGGCAAGTTTTGAGATCGGTGCGAGCGACTCCACCGTGTGGTTGTTCAAATTCAGGGTGACTAGATTTGTCGCGTACTCCAGCCCGGCAAGGTTGCGAATCTGGCCAATGTTGGTGTAGGGATCGAGATGCCACAATTCCTGGAGGTTCGTATCAAAGATAGTATCGGATTCAATACGGAGTTCCATCCTAATTGCCAACTTCAAGACAGGATCCGGAATATCCACCACCTGTTGCGCCTCGACCCCCAAAAGCCCCACGACGGCAAGCGCAAATGACGCCACACGAAACATAGATGAATGCCTCCCCCTTCGGGACTGATCCACAAAACTTCCAGTTTAGGGAGCCACGGTCTCTCCAAACCATCCCGGCCCCGGCTCCCGATTGCCCCATTAGCCTATCAGCATCACTGCGGGCGAGTCCACCGCCGTCACCCCGCACCCAGCACACTCCGAAATCCCGTCAGCGCCTCGTCTACGACCTCATCCGTATCCGCCATGCTGGTGTAGAGCCGTCCACCCGCGATGGTGATGATGCCCGCGGCGGCGTAGGCGGCGCTCATTTCTTCGGCGATCTTTTTGCGCGTCATGATGTTCATGAAGAACTCGGGATCGCTCAGATCGACCCGGAGCACGCCGTGGGTCTCGAGGTGGACTATGGAGCCAATGTTGTAGACGAAGAAGGGTGTGGCCAGCGTGTCGAGGATGGCCTGCAGCCCGGCGCAGAGCCGGTCGCCCGCGCGGCCCGCTTTTGAGGGGGCGTCGGTCTCGGCCATGGCGAGGAGGGCGTGGTAGCCCGCCGCGCAACTTATGGGACTGGCGGAGAGCGTGCCACCGACTATCGTGCGCTGCTGACCCGATCCGATACCGGCGGTGAAGGTGTTCATGATGTCCCGCCGTCCGCCCACGCCGCCCGCGCCGGGGTAGCCCCCCGCCACGCATTTGCCGAATACGGTCAGGTCGGGCTTCACGCCGAGGTAGCCCTGGACGCCGCCCAGACCGAGGCGAAATCCGCTCACCACCTCGTCAAAGATCAGCAAAGTTTCAAATTCGTCGCAGAGCGCCCGCACTTTCGCGTTGAAATCGCGATCCACCAGCCGCACGCCGCTCTCGGAGCCCAGGGGCTCCACCAGCACCGCCGCCGTGCCGCCCTGGCCTTGATTGGCCTCCAGCAGCGCTCGCAATCCCTCGATATCATTGGGGAAAAACTCGTGGGTCAGGGTATTGCACTCCTCGGGAATACCCGCCGCTTCAAAATTGCCCGTGCCGGGGATGCGCGTTCCGTAGAGCAACTGGTCGCTCCAGCCGTGGTATCCCGCGCCCATTTTGATCACGTGGCGCTTGCCGGAAAAGTTCCGCGCCGCGCGAATCGCGGCCATGCAGGCTTCCGTGCCGCTGGCGAGCATGCGAAAAAGTTCAACATCGGGCATGAACTCGTGAATCAGCTTCGCCAGTTTCACTTCGTAGTCATGGAAGAGGCCCGTCACCGGGCTGCAATCACGGATAACCTTAAGCACGGCTTCCTGCACGGCGGGATAGTTGCTCCCGAGCAAGGTCGCGCCGCCCGCCTGGAGAAAGTCGATATAGCGATTGCCGTCCACGTCCCACAAATACGCGCCTTCGGCCTTCGCGATGCTCAGAGGAAAAGGATGGTTGAAAGCCAGGTTGTGCTGCACACCGCCGGGGATATGGGCCACCGCTTCATCATGGGCGCGTTTACTCGCTGCGCATTCGCTATCAAACCACGCGTGAACCTCTGCCATCTTCTCGCGCGGGAGCGGGCGGGGTTCCTGGGCGACAAGTCGGGCGGCTTTCGCGGCAACGACGGCGGCATCGGGCCAATCATAGAAGGCTTGGGACATTGAAAACGTTAATCCTTTTTTACTTCTGGGCCTGAAGGGACCATTGAGCATGGGCCGTGCACGTCGCACGACCCATACGGCCCATCATACCCATCGGCCCGGTTCGCTGTATCTGCGACCAAACGCGAGCGTCAGCACCACAAGCCCCAACAACATCAGGTCGCCAACTTTTCCGCCCAGGCCATCGCGCAGGCTCTTGGCACATCCCCCCTCACCCTCACCCTCACCCTCACCTTCACCTTCACCTTCACCTTCACCTTCGCCTTCACCCTCACCCTCACCCTCACCCTCACCTTCGCCTTCGCCCTCGCCCTCGCCCTCGCCCTCGCCCTCGCCCTCGCCTTCGCCTTCGCCTTCGCCTTCGCCTTCGCCTTCGCCTTCACCTTCACCTTCACCTTCACCTTCACCTTCACC
>JAEUWI010000077.1 GCA_016791475.1 Candidatus Hydrogenedentota bacterium | reverse complement strand
AGAAGGAGAAGGAGAAGGAGAAGGAGAAGGAGAAGGAGAAGGAGAAGGAGAAGGAGAAGGCGAGGGCGAGGGCGAGGGCGAGGGCGAGGGCGAGGGTGAAGGCGAGGGCGAGGGCGAGGGCGAAGGCGAGGGCGAGGGTGAAGGCGAAGGCGAAGGCGAAGGAGAAGGAGAAGGAGAAGGAGAAGGAGAAGGAGAAGGAGAGGGCGAAGGTGAAGGCGAAGGCGAAACCCCGATTGAAGAAGTCGCCCAGACCCTACTGGATGAGTTCGAAACCGTGGACCAGAACAACGATGGCCTTCTGACCCTCGCGGAGCTGGCGCTCCGATTCCCGGGCTTCACCCAGGATCGCTTCGAGCAGTTGGACATCGACCGTGACGGCTTCGTCAGCGAAGCAGAGCTGGAGGCCGTTGCCGCGCCCGGTGGTTGTGCCGGACCCGGAGGAATGATCGAACTGTTGCTGTTCGCCATCGTGGCGTTCTGCCATGAAATCTGGCATCGGATAACCCAGATCCCCCATTGGGTCCGGATCTGGATAGGCTGGGACGACTACGAGTTCTAGGTCTTTCAGTCGCTACATAGTGGCATCGCCCCGAGGTGGTCTCCCGCCTTGGGGCGAGGTTTTTCTCGTGTGCGGGTTGTTTGACTCAAGCACGCGCGATTGATAGAGTCCATTTTCTAGATTGGCTCGGATAGCAGACAAAAGGGCAGTTTCGATGGCGCAGGATTCTTCAGACAAGTTTGACGTCGTGGTTTATGGTGGCACCCCGGCGGGCATCGCCGCCGCGGTGGCTGCCGCCCGCATGGGGCGTCGCGTCGCCCTCATCGACACCCACGCCCACTTCGGCGGAATGGCGGCCAGCGGGCTCGGCAAAAGCGACGTCGAAAAGAAACAGTACATCGGCGGGCTCTTCGCGGAGTACGTGCGCCGGGTGCGAAAGCACTATGTGGCCCGCCATGGGGAAGACTCCGAGGCGGTGAAAGCGTGTAAGGACGGCTACTACTATGAGCCCTCCGTGGCCGAAGCCGTTTTCGAGAGCATGATCGCGGAAGCGCCCGGTATCACGCCGATGAAGAAGCACCGCCTCCTGAAGGTTGTGGTAGAGGGGGGGCGAGTCCGGGCCGCCACCCTCCTCGATATGGCGAGCGGCAATGAAAAGCACCTGGAAGCCGCGATCTTCATCGACGGAACCTACGAAGGCGATCTCTTCGCCGCCGCGGGAACCTCCTTTCGCCTGGGGCGCGAGGGCCGTGACGAATTCGATGAATCCCTCGCCGGCTACATCTACTACGACTATGAGAACGGCGTTATCCTGCCGGGCACCACGGGCCAGGCCGACAAGGGACTCCCTGCCTACACCTATCGCCTCTTCCTTTCCAGCAATCCGCAGAACAGCGTCCCGCTCGCGGCCCCGCCGAACGGCTATGATCGCGCCGTGTACACGCCCTACTTCGAAGATCTGGAGGCGGGTCGGCTCGCGGGGCCCAAAGTGGTTCACGAGGGACGCGGCTATTTTCCGCAGCACTTCAACACCCTCGTTCGCGCCCTCTCCGTTACCACCATGCCCAACGGCAAGGCCGACGTGAACATCAACCCACGCCCCCTGGCCTTTCCCTTTCCCGAAGAGAACAAGGACTACATCGAAGGCGACTGGGACACGCGGATGCGCATCGAGCAGCGCCATCGCGACCTCGCCCTCGGCCTGTTGTGGTTCCTCCACAACGACGATGAAGTGCCCGAGGCCCACCGCAAGATGGCCCGGGAATATCAGCTTCCGAAAGATGAGTTTACGGACAACGGGAACTTCCCCTGGCAACTCTATGTCCGCGAAGGGCGTCGCCTCCAGGGCCGCTACACCATCACCCAGCACGATGTCTCCGTCGAGAAAGACGGATCCAGCCCCGAGTTTCGCCACGACGATGTCATGGCCATGGGCGAGTTTCCCATCGACAGCTTTCCGGTCCACAAGCGCCAGCCCGGCGACACCATCGTGCTCGAAGGCTACCTGGGCATGCTCGGTCACCTCACCCGCCCCTACAAGATTCCCTACCGTGCCCTCCTTCCCAAAGAAGTTGACGGACTCATCGTGGCCGGCGCCATCTCCGCCACCCACGTGGCCTATTCCTCCGTGCGCATGGAACCCACGTGGATGGCCCTGGGCCACGCCGCCGGGATCGCGGCCCACCTCGCCATCCTGCGAAAATGCCCGGCGGACGAAGTGCCCATCCAGGCCCTGCGCGACCTCCTTCGCGCCCAGGGTCAGGTGGTGGACCCGCCGAAGTGAGGGGAAGTATATTTCCCCACGAAGCACACGAAGAACACGAGGGAAGTAAATTAGAAATGCATGGCCTATTCATTTGCATCAATAGCTTCTCATCGCGCTATTTCTATTACTTCGTTTTACTTCTTCGTGCCCTTCGTGTGCTTCGTGGTGAAAAGTATCCCGTGCTGTATCTTTCAATGATGACTGCGATTGCCTAATCCATACCACTCAAAGAGGTGAGCAATACCCATGAAAATTTCCCATGAAATTGAAAGTTGGAGCGAATTCCATCCCACTCTGCTGGCCGTCCTAATCTTGTCGTGCTCCATCGCGTCCGCCGCCGACTACCCCCACCCGAAGGACAACCCCAATTCGCCCCTCATGCTCCAGGGGCCCTGGGTGCCCGAAGACACGCACACGATTGACTTCGACAACTTGCCGAAGATCCCCTCGGAGCATGCCGTCGTCAACGATGTGCGTCTGGTCGATGGCGTCAATCAACACAACTACATGCTTCACTACGACGGGCAATTCTGGATCATCTGGAGCGACGGCCCCTCCGTGGAGGACAAGGCCGGACAGCGCGTGAAATACGCCACCAGCGAAGACGGCCTCGGCTGGTCCGCGCCGGATTTCGTCACGCCCATCCCGCCCAACTCAGCGCCCGATTCCCCCGTCTACAACACCCGCTCGAAAGAAGGCTTCCGCTGGATCTCCCGGGGGCTCTGGGAGCGCGATGGCGAACTCCTCGCCCTGGCTTCCCTGGATGAGTCCGCCGAATTCTTCGGACCCAGCCTCGAACTGCGCGCCTTCCGCTGGAATAAGGAAACCAAGGCCTGGGACGACGCCGGCCTCGTCTTCGACAACACCATCAACAACTTTGCCCCCGAGAAAATCCCCAGTGGCGAATGGATGATGTCCCGCCGCAGCTATGACCGCAACGTCTTCTTCCTCGTCGGCGGCGTTAAGGGCCTCGACCAGTGGGAGTCCTTTCCCGTGGTCTTTTTCAACGACCCCAACCTCAAGGCGGAAGAACCCGGCTGGTGGGTCTTGCCCGACGGCAACCTGGTTGCCCTGTTCCGCGACAACCTCAAGAGCGGTTACCTCTTCCGATCCTTCTCCACCGACAACGGCCGCACCTGGAACGCCCCGGTGAAAACCAATTTCCCCGACGCCACCTCTAAATTCTTCGGCCTTCGCATGAGCGACGGCCGCTACGTCATGGTCTCCAATCCCAAGCCGAAGCTCCGCGATCCCATGACCCTCGCCATCAGCGACGACGGCATGGTCTTCAATAAAATGGGCTACCTCGTGGGCGGCCGACACATCGATTACCCCCACGTCATCGAGCACGATGGCTACCTGCTCGTGGCCTTCTCCGGCTGGAGAAAGCAAAGCTGCGAAGTGCTGAAGATCAAGATCGAGGATTTGAAAGTGCTCGACGTGCAGCAGTGAAACGGGAAGTCCGCCGAAAGTGGGTTAAACTTCCAACCTAACCCACCGTCGTCGCACTTTGATTCGGATGGGACCAGTTAGTCAAATTGAGGTCACTACGGCTCTGCAAACACCAGGCAGACGGGTGAGGGCACTTCGATGCGGCCGCCCGTCGGGGTCAGGGCGCCGCTTTCCTGATCGATGCTGAACACGAAGATGTCGTTGCTGTTCTGGTTGGCCGCCAGGAGAAACTTGCCGTCCGGATCCTGCGTGAAGTTGCGCGGGGTCTTGCCGCCGGTCTTGGTCTGGCCTTTTGCGGTGATCATGCCGGTGCTTTGGTCGATGGCGAATACCGCGATGCTGTCGTGGCCGCGGTTGGAGGCGTAGAGGAATCTGCCGGAAGGATGCACCTCAATGTGCGCGGTCGTGTTCTCTTCGATAAAGTCCGAGGGCAAGGTTCCCGCCGAGCCAACCGTTTCCAGCGCGCCCTTTTTTGCGTCCCACTTGAAGGCGGTCACGGTGTTGCCCAGTTCGTTGACCACGTAGGCCCATTTCTTATTCGGGTGAAAGTCGAAGTGGCGCGGGCCGCCGCCGGGCTCCACCGTGGCGAAGGGCGGGTCGTTGGGAATGGCCTTTCCCCCATCGATCTTGTAGATCATGAGCTTGTCGATGCCGAGGTCGGGCACAATGACGAATTTTCCGCTCGGATCGAAGTTCGCCGAGTGGGCATGGGGCGCGTTCTGGCGCTTTTCGTTTACGCTGCTGCCCTCATGCTGAAAATTGCCGATGGCGGCGCCCAGCGCGCCGCAGGCTTCGAGGGGATAAATCGAACAACTTCCCGCGCCATAGTTGGCTACGGCGGCATATTTCCCGTCGCCGCTTACGGCCACATGACACGCGCTGCCACCCGCAGGCTGGCCGTTTATGATGCTGAGCGCGCCGCTGGCTTCATCTATGGCGAAGGCGGCGACGTTTGCGCCATCCTCCAGCTCGGAGCATGCATAGAGCACGGGTTCTGTGGGGTGGAGCGCGAGAAAGGAGGGGTTCCTGGTTTCCGCGGCAAGACCGCGCAACGAGGCGTTGCCGGTATCACCGTCAAAATCGAGCCCATAGATGCCCTTGCTGTCGCCGCTGGTATAGGTGCCCACATAGACGCGCCAGGTCTCCCCGTGGGCGCACGCGGCCAGCGCCACCAGCCCGCAGACGACCGCCAGCGTGTTCCTTTTCATCATCGTTCAATCTCCTGTCGCACGCCGTTGGCGTATACCCAACGCCGGCATGTTTCGAGCAGCGTGGCCCGGTCAATCGGTTTGGTCACGTAGTCATTGCACCCGGCATCGATGCACTTCTGGCGATCCTCAGCCATGGCGTGGGCCGTCAGCGCAATGATGGGTATGTCGTTTGCGCGGTCGCGCAGGGTGCGCGCCAGGGTGTAGCCGTCCATCTCGGGCATCTGCATGTCCGTGAGCAACAGTTGATAGGAATTGCCCGCGGCATCTGCGGCGATAATCATTTCCAGCGCCTCGCGCCCGTTCTCGGTGACGTCCACATGGGCGCCGGCCTTTTTCAGGTGGAAGAGGATCAGCCGCTGGTTCACGACATTGTCCTCCGCCAGGAGATAGCGCCCTTCGAGATTCAACGGGGCGGTGGGGACCGGGGCCACTCCGTCCTCGCCCTCCACTTGGGCGGTCCGGGTGACGCAGGATTCATGGAGCAATCGGGCGTCGGCCACGGCGAGGAAGGGCAATTCCAGCGAGAAGAGCGAGCCGACCCCGGGCTCCGAGGCTTCCAGCTTGACGTCGCCGCCCATGATCTCCGCCAGGCGTCGGCTGATGCTCAGGCCCAGTCCGGTGCCGCCGTGACGCCGCGTGACCGAGGTGTCCGCCTGTGTGAAGGGCTTGAAGAGGGTTTGGGTCTGGGCGGGCGTCATGCCGGGGCCCGTATCTTTAATTTCAAAGCGCAGTCGGCCGCCCGTTTCGTTTGTGGTGACGTATACCCGGACGTCGATCGCGCCTTTGGTGGTAAATTTGGCCGCGTTTCCGATCAAATTCATGAGAATCTGGCGCAGGCGCGTGGGATCGCTGATGATGCGGTCCGGCACCGGCGTGCAGAACTCGGTGTGGAGCGAAACCCCTTTGGCGGCGGCTCTGGGACGCATCAGGCCTTCGATGCCCGCCAGAAGCTGGACGAGCGGGGTCTCGACTTTTTCCACGGAGATCTTTCCCGCTTCTATTTTCGAGAGGTCGAGAATATCGTTGATCACGGTGAGCAGATGTTCGCCAGCGGATTGAATGGTGTTGAGCGCGTTTACACGTTCCGGGGGGGCCTTGCTGATGTCGCCCTCGTCGCGGAGCAGATTGGTATAGCCCAGGATGGACGTGAGGGGCGTGCGGATCTCATGGCTCATGTTGGCCAGAAACTCGGTCTTGGACTGGTTGGCCGCATCCGCGCGGGCCTTTGCCTCGGCCAGATCGCGCGTCATCGTGGTGGCCAGCCGGAGGGCGTGCTCACGGCTGTGCCCGAGGGACCAGGCCACCGCCGCGAGGAGCGTGCTCAGCAGCAGGCCGCCGAGCAGAATGAGCGCGGGCGCCTGGTTGGCCAAGGTCGCATCAAACTTACCCGTGGACTCAATGTCGATGACCCAGGAGCGCCCCCCGATTCTCAGATTCTCCCTGCTTCGGAAGCGGCCCCCATCGTCGTCGATCTCCGCTTCGAGGCCCTCCTCTCGCAACCGGAATTGCTTGAAGTCGAAAAGGACTTCCGAGGAAACGTCTTCGGAGACATCATAAATGTCGAAGCGAAGCAAGTCTTCGGTCTGTTCGCCGATTTTTTCGAGGGCGCTCTCAATAAGAATGGGCGCATCCACCAGCCCCAGCAGCGATGCTTCACGTTCTTCGGGCGTTTTCGGATCCGTGCCGGCTTTGTAGATAGGCACCATGTAAATAAGCCCGACCCGATCCTGTTGATCTTGAACTAGATTTATGCGCGCGGTCATGGCGGGCTGCCCGGTCCTTATGGCGCGCTCGACGGCCTCGAGTCGGCGTGGCTCGGAGCCCAGATTGAAGCCCCACGCGTCGCGATTTGCATCGAGAGGCACCACGTGCTTGATGACGTAGAGCATTTCGTCTTCCGAAAGCGGGTGAACCGAATAATCCGGGGCATCATCCGCCCGCTCTCGGGCGATATGGGCATCCAACTCAGCGCGCGGGACGCGCTCGACAAAGCCAAAGCCCACGACGCCGGGATATTCTGCGTCCAGTTCCTGGGATTCCACGTAGGCCTGAAACTCTCGGCGCGTCACGTTCTCGCTGGCCCGGTACATGCCCCGAGCGCCTTTCAGGCCAAAGACCGGTCGCCGGATCCGTCGTTGAATATCCAGAACGAGCCGTTCCGCGCGGCGTTCGAATTGCAGCCGACCCTCCGCCTCTATATTGGTCCTGGATGCGGTGGCAAGCCCGATGGCGAGAATCAGGCCGACAGCAAACAGGACCGCCGGCGCAAGCCGCAGCAAGGTTCCGGATGGCACGGACTTGAGCAAATCGTCTCGGGTATTTTCGACGGCGTTTTCTTGCGTCATGCCTTTGCAGCCCGCCGATAAAAGGGGATTCGAAAGAGCACGTGTGAGGCATCGCGCATGCTATCCAGCACGATATAAGAACGCCGTCTGTGGGGCGATAGCGACATGGGAAACGACTCCGTCCATAGATTGCCGCAATATTCGCATATCGCCGCGTCAACTTCAACCGATTTCCGGACAGGCTTCACTACAGGACCGGGGTCATGGTCGCATGCGGCGCAATTTCGGCCGCGGAAGCTACACGGGAAGGATTCTCTCCCGCTTCATATCCGTGTCAGGTGCGGGCGATGGACGGAGTGGCCCCTCGGTGTTACTGACGGCCGGGGAACGGTAAGGAGAATAGGAATCACTGAGGCAATCGGTGGCATGGCGCACCGCGTCGTTCGGGCCTTTTCGTTTCTACACGTTCGCTGGATTTGTCAAGACTCCGCGGGCAGTTCGTGGCTCAGGCAGTGGACGGTGCCAAAACCCCAGACAAGGTCCACCGCATGGATACCCACCACCCGCCGATCGGGAAACAGCTCGCCCAGAATACCCAGGGCAGTGCGGTCACTTGCGTCGTTGAAGGTGGGCACCAGCACGGCCTCGTTGCCGATGTAGAAATTCGCATAGCTCGCGGGCAAGCGAACGCCGTCGAAATACAGCGGATCGGGCATGGGCAGCTCGATCACATTGAGGGCGGCGCCCGTGGCCGTGGTCATGTGTTGCAGGCGCTCACGATTCTCCGAGAGTGCGCGGTGGTTTTCGTCGCGACTGTCGGGCTCGGACACGAGCACCACGGTGTCGCGATTCACAAAGCGGCAGAGGTCGTCCACGTGGCCGTGGGTGTCGTCCCCCGCGATGCCTTTGCCGAGCCAGATGACCTTTTCGATGCCCAGGTACTGGCGGAACACCGCCTCGTAGTCTTCACGCGTAAAGCCCGGATTGCGCACCTGGGTCTCGGCATCGAGAAAGCACTCTTCCGTGGTCAGCAACGTGCCGGCGCCGTTGCCGTCGATGCCGCCGCCTTCCAGCACCACGTGGCGTTCGCCGTGCATGGCGCGCAGGAGGGGCATTGGAGCCGCGTCGGCAATGAAGGGCGCCGCCTGGGCGTCGAGCTGGTAGTTGTCGTACTTCGCCCAGGCGTTGAAAGCGAAGTGCACCGCTTCGCGCTGTCCATCGCGCACCACGAAAGCGGGACTGCAATCGCGCATCCAGCCGCGGTCAAGCTCCTGCTGGTGGAATCGCACCTTGTCCAGATTGGCTCCCACCTTGGTCAGGGTGCGAAGGGCCTTCTCTTCGATACAGCGATTGGGCACGAAAAGGTCCACGCGCTGCCCCACGCAAAGGTGGCGGATCATCTCCGCGAAGACCCACGGAATGGGCCGAAACTTGCCGGGCCAGTCTTCCTTGTTGGTGGGCCACGCGAGGATAACGGACTCCTGCGCTTCCCACTCGGCGGGCATGCGAACGTTGGCGGTATCGGCGCTGCTCATCCGCTCAATCCCCGTCGATAAAGCGGCGGGTGATGTCGCCATAGGCATCGATGCGGCGATCACGCAGGAAGGGCCAGTTGCGTCGGATGTACTCCTGATGGGTCAGATCAACTTCCGCCAGCAGCACTTCTTCCTGATCCGTCTTGCCCTCGGCCAGGATCACGCCCTGGGGATCGCAGATGAAGGAGGAGCCCCAGAACTCGATGCCCGCCTGCTCTGGCACGGGCTGCTCGAAGCCCACGCGGTTCACCGCGCCCACATAGATACCGTTGGCAATCGCATGGCCCCGCTGCACGGTCATCCAGGCGTCGCGCTGGGCCGCGCCGTACTGTTCCTTCTCATAGGGGTGCCAGCCGATGGCTGTGGGGTAAAACAGGATGGACGCGCCGCGCAGGGCCGTAAGCCGCGCACCTTCGGGATACCACTGGTCCCAGCAGATGAGCGTGCCGATGCGGCCATAGCGCGTGTCGAAATTCTTGAAGCCGAGATCGCCGGGTGCGAAGTAATATTTCTCGTAATAGGCCGGGTCATCGGGGATGTGCATCTTGCGGTACGCGCCCACCAGCGTACCGTCGGCATCGATGGTCACCAGGCTGTTGTGATAGACCCCGGCAGCCCGCCGCTCGAATACCGGCACCACCACGGCCGCCTTCAGCCGCGCGGCAGCCGCCTGAAACTTCTCGATATCCGCGCAGGGAATGGGCTCGGCGAGATCGAAGAGATCCGCATCTTCCTTCTGGCAGAAATACTGGCTCTTATAGAGCTCCGGAAGACACACCACCTGAGCCCCCTGGGACGCGGCCTTCTCAAACCACGACAGGGCCTTGCGGGTGTTTTCCTCGGGGTCGGGCGTGACCTGAAACTGAAGCAGGCCCACGGTATAGGTGCGCGGATGGGCGGAATGCGCCATGAGAAATCCTCGGGGTTGGGGATGGGGTGTAAAGGCGGAATTCTAGCACGTTGAGGGGGATCGGGTCCATGAGGGCAGCGGGGAGAAGGACCAGGGACATAAGGGACATAAGGGACGGAAGGGAGCGCACAAAGTGCAACGACCGCACCTGCAGGGACTGACGCGCGCGTTAGCATGTCTGCTGCTTCCTAACCTGCCTGGTCGAGGACGTGTACCGCTCGCCAGGAGTACCCATGCGCGCGTCAATCCCTGTGAGAGTCCGTAGATGGTCAGAAAGAGTGTAACGCCATCAGTGGACTGCCCGTACCCGCACGCGTAAAGGCTGCGGTGGAGGAATATCAGAGCGACTCCTACATCGTCGGCGATTTGCTCGAAGAGTGCTGCAGCCACTGGGACTAGGCCGGCGTGCCCATGG
Organism: Candidatus Hydrogenedentota bacterium; assembly: GCA_016791475.1. NCBI lineage: Bacteria > Pseudomonadati > Candidatus Hydrogenedentota > Candidatus Hydrogenedentota bacterium. The sequence continues at coordinate 17,506 of JAEUWI010000077.1, read as the reverse complement.
GCGAACTAGTCAAAGCCTACCACAGCTGGAACGAAGGCCGCTGCGAAGGAAGAGAAACCTTCAACCAGCGCATCGCCCAGCGGGGCTGCGGTGAACTAAAAGCCGAGGGAATATTCTATTGGCGCGGACTGAACCTGAGAGCGGGCCAGAAGACTTTGGAAGACTTTAGCGGGATAGAAGATGAGGGGAAAATAGGTGTTGCGGAGAATGGAAACAAAGTCTACACTAGTGTTGGCGCACTTGTGAATCGAGCGTGACGGCAGGAAGGATAGCTATCGCGATCGACGCCTATTAACCGCAATTAACATCAGGGAGCATGATGCAATGAGTGAACATGGCTGGCAGGATCAACTTCATCTTTTCTCCATGATGCTGGTCGCTCTCCTCAGCGTAGCAACGATCTACGGTGAATCGGCAGCAACCATTCCAGGTTTTCCAGAGGATCTGACTCTCCGTGCGGCGCGTGCGGCCCATGGCCCTGCTGAACCGCCTTCAATTCCGTTGGAATCGGTGCCCGCGTACGTTGCCTGGCGGGAGAATGTAAAGCACTTCGCCCGTATACGCGTGGCCTATGATTACGAAAGCTGGACGACCCCCGATTGTCCGGTGCGAAAGGAGCACCCGGAACTTAGTGATGAGGAGTTTATAGAAAAGTCAAAAGTATCGGGATGGTTACGGGTTTCGCGATCGAGCGGCAGTCTTGATCCTGATTACGGCTTCCAGCGATATGAAACGGGCATCCACGCGCTTTCGGAACCGCGTCGCAAATGGCAGCTCGAATCAAAGAATTACATAAACATCCATGGTGACGGTGCCTATTACTGCTTTTATCCCAATCGAAAATCCGGGGCAATCTGGAAGGAATGGAGGCGGGATGATCGCTATCCAATCCTCGAGGTACTTCCGCCAGACCCCAATAACTCGCGTCTGGTCAACGTAGATGCGGCGGGTACGGTGCTGGATTTTCGTACGGGTGACACTTCCCTGATCCGGTACCATCTCGACCCGGATCACAGCATGATGCCAACCCGAATAGAGTACCACCAAGTTCTCGAGGACGGGGGACTATTTCTTTCTCGGTTCAATACGGTGGAAGCGTATTCCCGAACAGAAGAGGGAGTCTATGTGCCATCCGAATGCACTGTACATAACTGTTTGCGTCACAAAGAGGACGGAACAATTGGGGACTTACTTCTCTCGGCCTATACTTTGACGTCCTTTGAAGAAGTGGAGAAATTCACGCAGGAGGAGTTTGTCTTCACCTTTCCCGAGGGAACGCGGGTCACGAATAATATTACCGGCGTGGAGTCGGTGGTGGGTGCGCCGGGTAAGTAGAAATGGTCTCAGGGATGAGTTCGGAGGAGACTCATCTCAGTCCGGGTGAGTTCATCCACCACGAAGCACCCGGCCTCGATGATTTGGAAGGACCACCATGTCCAACGCCAGGCCTGGCCAAAGGGACTATTGCTTATCTTTTCAATATTTACCTGAATGCTCAAGGTGCGCCAGCGTGGCTTAGCCTTCCAGGCTGAGACAATGCCCGACCTGGTCGTAGCATGCACTTAACGCTCGTGGAGTCAACCTGAATTTCAACATGAGCATCCATGCGGCTGATGGCAACAGGAAATGTTTCACACCCCGGTTGCCCTGCAGGTCTGAGAATTCTTTAACTCAGTCTGGAAGGCTAAGCTACGTTGGCACCCTTCACATATTCTTGAGTGAAATCAGGCGCAGACGATCTGGCTCAAAGCGGGAGCCCTGACTTTGAAGGGAACGGCGGCCCCGGCCCGCCGCAGGGTTGGTCGTGGCCCCCTCCTCCAGGGGCGGGGTGTCCGTGAACTGCGGGCCATTTCGGAAACTGAGAGGCGCCACGCTGAAGATCCAGTCGCCGTTGGCCCAGTCGTTGCCCTCTTTCTTCTTCGGGTCGCGCGGGATGCCGCCGTCGTCCTTGCGATTCTGGGCCCAGGTGTAGAGGGCGTAGCCGCCGTCCTCTCGGGTGCGATAGGACACGGGGCCCTGGTCGTCGCGGAAGGGATCAACGGGAATGGCGTCGAGGAAGGTCGGCACGAGCGCATCCAGCGTTTCGGGCAAGGCCCCGTTGGCGAGTCGGTAACGCTCCACCGCGCAGGCCGTGGCCGCGATGGCATGCATCACGCGGCAGCGGAATTCGGCTTCGCGGGATCGATCCAGCGCAGGCAGTATTATCTTCGGTAGAACAAACTGGGGATTCCGAGATTCTTCGATTTCGTGAAGGAGCGGCGTCGGGCGGTTCTCCTGATTCTCTTCCATTTCAGCGTAAGCGCGCAGGGTGACCGTCCTGTCCATCGCAAAGAGAAAGCGGGGGAGGAGGGCCGTGGTCATATTTACCTCAAAGTCCCGCAGCATCTCCATATCGGGCTGAATAGAGGCAAAGGTCCGCTCGCCAATCAGCCCCTGGGCAATCATGCTGTGCTCGCTGATCGGCGGCAGCACCGTCGACAGGAATTGTTGCAGTTCCACCAACTGTGCATCGGTGAATTCCGTGCGATTGAGGGCCTGCTCCACCGCGCTGGTCATGATGCCGTGCACCGCAATCCGCACAAGCTGTGAGATAAGGATGGGCTCTTCCCGCAACGACTCCGCGAGGGGGCCCATGGCCTTGATCGTCTGCAGCGCATCCGCAGGGCGGTCCTCCATGGCCGCCATCCAGACTTCATAGTTCTGTGCGCGAGCAAGCGTGCGAATCGCCGCCAGATGAGGCAAGCTCACCGATGCGCCAGAGCCCAGGTCGATGGCGTAGCGACTCTCTCGCGGATACTTTGCGGCCACGTTCATAAGCGCCGCCGCCGTGGGACCCGGCAGCCAGTCGTGGTACTTGATTGCGGTATCCCAGAAGGGAGTCCAGAGGCGCTGGTCCGGGGGTAGATCGATGCTTTCGTGGGTGACGGGATTATAAATATTATAGGGGGGAACTGCTAGTTTGTCGCCCCTCTCCCAACTCTTTCCAGTCCGGTTATACCACTGGAAGGAGCGCTGATTATGCTCGCCCCAAATCTTCATGTAGTCGTGGGCGGCATTATCTTCCGGGGGAAGCGCCCGGTACAGTTCTGCCAGGTCGGAGGCCGTGGCGGGATTGCCCTGGGCGCGCAGGGTTTCGATATACACCGGCTCCGCAGGCCAGCGCAGCCACGCCATCCCCAGCAGCACGGCCGCGAGCAGAACGTACGCCGCGCTGTTCAGCCCGGCAGGGAGTCCCCATCCGGCGCGAATGGCCTGATCCTCTGTCGCCAGCGGGGTATCGTCGTGATGTCGTTTGCGGTGGAGATCGAGGAGCAGCGCGGGGTAGGGGAGTACCACGAGGGCACCGAAGGCTGTGACGTAAAGCAGGGAGGTGCGGTCGAATCCGGAGAACTGCCAGTAGCCAAAAGGATAGGCGAGAAGGATCGTCAGCAACCAGACCACGCCGCAGCCCAGCGCGTGTCGCGCTGGCATCACACCGCGCCGCCACGCCCAGAGAATCGCGGCGGGTGTGATTACCAGAATTATGGCGACTGGCAGCCATGCGAGACGCTCGCCGAGCTGTTGTTCATGCCACAGGGCTGCACTTGCGTAGGAGGATAGTCCGAGTGGGAGCAACCAAAGCGCTGAGATGGGCCACGACTTTCGATAACCTGTCCGTGTCCAGATCATCAGGGCGACGGTAAGCCCGAGAGCGACGCCCAGCGGCAGGAAGATCAACACCGTCGGGCTGGATTCATGATATAGGGTGTGGGCGGCCGCCATGACCATCGCATAGAGCAGCATCAAGCCCAGCATCCAAGCCACGAGGCGCGTGCGTATCGCGGTGAGCACCCAGGCACCGATCAGGATGATCACCGGCAGCAGCAGGCGGCTGACCATCAACTCGCGCAGACTGGTCTCATTCGCCGCAATCGCGTCGCGCCAGATGCGCCAGGCCAGGGCATTCTCGCCCAGAAAGAACCCCGCATTGCTCAGCAGCAGCGCCACAGTCCAGACGCCACCGAGGGTGAGGCCATAGCCCCAGAGCCGCGTGACGGCCATCTCCGCCGCGCTCACGGGGTAGAGGTATTCCGTCAGCACCGGGCGTATGCCCCGCTGGATGCCCGCGCCGCCGCGCAGCCCACCCCAGATCATGGCGGCCAGGGCGAAGACGGGCCACACGCCCCAGTCGAGCACGACCAGTATGGGGACATAATCATCGTCGGAATACTTCCACCAAACGCCATAGCACAGAAGCGCCAGGGCCGAATAACCCAGCGCGATCACGGGCAACAGGAAGCCGTCTCTGCAGAGGAATTGCCACAACAGGGCCCAGCGCGGCGAGCGGAATCCCCGGTCCACCCGCCAGCCGGGCACGGGCACCGCCTCCGGCAGCCCCAGGCGAATCGAAAGTCGCACCCGAGCGCCCCGTCGCGTGCGATCAACGGCGAAAAGCGCGAGGAGGAAGGCCGTGACGCCCGAGATGGCCAGCAGCAGCAGCGCCGCCGAGACGGAAATGAAGGGTTCGTCGAAGGCGAAGCGCACGTCGCCCGATTGGACAAGGGCGAAGCCGATGCATCCGAAGATGGGCAGAAATCCGAGCACCGCCAGCAGGGGCGTGGGACGGCGGAGCCAGTCCAGCGCCTGAAGCCACAGGTAGCAGGCGGGCGTCACCAGCACCAGAACCCACGCGGGACCATGGCCCCAGAAGATAACCCGGCAAAGGACAATCGACAGCAGCGTGGCCGCGCCGAGTAGCGCGGCGCGAAGAAAAAGCGAGAGCCCCGCAAGCTTCCAGGTTTCCACCGGCAACAGCAGGATGCGCCCGGAGAAACCCCCGGTAAGCGCGCCCGAATTCCCTGTGCGGTAAAGGAGGAGCAGACCGATGAGCAACAGGGGCAGCATATTGAGTGACAGCGCAACTGGACTGATGTAGGTCCAGTCTCCGCCGCTGTCGTCGACCAGACCGGCCACCAGCAGACACAGTCCGCCGACGAGGGTGCACCACCCCGCAATCACGCCGCCGGTGCGCAGCTCTTCCCAGATCAAGGCGCGAAGCTTTGGGTTCATGCGTCGTCCTCCTGAGCCGCGAGGGCCATGGGACGTCCCGTGACGCGTCCTACGAAGATTGCGTCCAGCGTCGGCACGGTGCACTCCAGAATTCGCCCACCTTGTTGCTGCAGCAGCCCGATCAATTGGTCCTTTTCGCCTTCGCACAGCAGGCACCAGTCCTTGTCGCTGCCTTCGGCGTGGAGCACGCCGGGCACTTCGGGGAAATCACGATGTCCTTCGCTGAAGCGCACCACGATGCGGTGGTGCGACTCTTTCAAGGTGTCCATGGGCAGGTCCAAGGCCACCACGCCTTCGTGGATCATGGCGACATGGTCGGAGACCCTCTCGACTTCGTCCAGCAGGTGCGATGAGAAGATCACCGTGCGCCCTTCATCCGCCACGGAGCGAATAACCTCGCCCAGGATGTCTTTCCGCGCCACGGCGTCGAGGCCGGAGGAAGGCTCGTCGAGCAGCAGCAGATCGGGGCGATGGGCAAGCGCCGCGAGGAGGCCCGCCTTGGCCTTTTCACCCCGCGAGAGCTGCTTCAGCTTGGCATCGGGCGGGAGGTTGAAGCGCTTGCGGAGTTCCTCGGCGTAGGCGGCGTCCCAGTCCGGGTAGAAAGCCGCGGTATACGACATGAGCTCCCGCACCTTCATCCACAGGGGCAGATCGCGATCTTCCGAGAGATAGCCGATGCGCCCCAGCACCGCCACGGGGTTGCGAACGGGATCAAGCCCGAAGACGCGCACCGTGCCGGCTTCCGCCTCATAGGCCCCGAGCAAATGGCGGATAAAGGTGGTCTTGCCCGCGCCGTTCTCGCCCACCAGCCCGAAGACCTGGCCCCGCGCTACGGACAGGTTTACATCGCGCAACGCCTCCTTCTTGCCAAAGCGCCGGGAGAGCCCCGAGACTTCGATGATGGTGTCCGTCGTGCTCATGAATTCCCCTCCTTCTCGCGGTCCAAAGCCGCGCTGCATTCGCGCAGCAGCGCCACGCATTGATCCAAATCAAATCCCAGGCTTCGCGCTTCCACCAGCAGGCCACGGGCCCGTTCGCTCAGGATGCGCCTGCATTCTTCGTCGGTATAGGGCGTTCCTTTTGCGGATACGTAGGTTCCTGCCCCGCGCCGCTTGTAAATCAGGCCCATGGTTTCCAACTCGCGGTAGGCCCGCACCACCGTCTGGGGGTTTACCACGAGTTGCTGGGCCAGCACCCGGACGGGGGGGAGTTCATCCTCCGGCGTGAGGCGTCCCGTGGCAATGAACTGCTTAATTTGGCGCACCAGTTGAAGATACAACGGCACACCGTCGCTCTGGCTCAGGTTAAAATGTAGCATGGCCGTATTTCATGGTTTGTGGTTGGGTTTGCTGAAAATGTGTGCTACGCTTCGGTTTGTGTTGCGCAAAGCGTATTGATGTATCCATACAATAGATCGATTTCAACGGGATGTCAAGGGATATTTTCGATCTCGTTCCCAAGCTCTGCTTGGGAATGCAGTCTTCGGAGCTCCGCTCCCCAGGGCACGATGGTTGCGCTAGCGCACCTGACCTGTGTTTCATGCCTTTGGACGTCAGGCTGAACCAGCAACATATTCACAATAGGGTTGTGAAGCGGAGCTTCACGAGCTGCATTCCCAAGCAGAGCTTGGGAACGAGTTCGAATAGGGGAACTTGGGATCAAGGCACTATCCTGTCCCAATCACGCCACGCCAATCGTCGTACTACCAGAGAACCAAAACCCAATCAGGAGCCCAACCATGACCACCGCAACCGAATCCACCCTCCAGGCCGAAATTCGCGAGGTCCTCGCAGCCCGCAACCGGGCCATCGGCGCAAAAGACGTCGACGCCATCATGGGGCACTACGCCGACGACCTCGTTCACTTCGACGCCATCCCGCCCTTTCAGTCCAGGGGGGCGAGTGGGTTGCGCGACGGATGGGAGAGTTGCCTGCCCCATTTCCCGGACCGGTTCGGCATGGCCTCGGATCAACTTGCCATCTTTGGCGCCGACGACAGCGCCGCCGCCCACTGGATCTGGCGCTTCACGGATCTGCCGGAGGATCACCCCGCTTTGACGACCTGTCTTCGCGCCACCGCCATCCTGAAGCGGCGCGGGGGCGAATGGAAGATTGTCCACGAGCATTGCTCCGTGCCCTTTGACCCCTGCACCAGCCAGGCCTTCTTCCAGCGGGAACCCTGAAGCGGGAAGTGGCTCTAGAATGGCAACTCGTGTACCATGCACGGCACCACCAGCAGTGAGGAGCCGTCCATGAGATTTATGTGTCTAGCCTACGAGGAAGAAGCCATCTTCCATGAAATGTCCCAGGAGGATTGGCATGCCCTGCGCGAGGAGACGCTGAACTACGTCCAGTCACTGCACGACCGCGGGCATCTGATCAGTACCCACCCCCTCCAGAGCGCCACCACGGCCGCCACCGTGCGGGTACGCCATGGCGTCCTGTCCGTCGCCGACGGACCTTTCGCGGAAACGAAGGAGCAGATAGGCGGCTTCTTCCTTATCGAAGCGAAGGACTTCGACGAGGCCGTTGCCCTCGCGGCACAGTGGCCCAGTGCGCGCCTGGGCACGATTGAGGTGCGGCCCCTGGAAGAAGGGCTCAGCATGGAGACGCGGTACAGGGCCCCCGATTAAATCCATGCTAATCTGTCATCCCCTTCGCGGATTGGTAACGTTGCGGTCCTCGGCAGCAAGGCAGAAATCGAGTAGCGCGCTTCAGCCGGATGAGCCCCATGGGCCTTGGCGAACGAAACGTTTACCAGGACCAACCGGCTCCTTCCAGGGGCCTTCCTCATACCACCGGTTCTAACGGCGCTTACTGATTCGATGCGAAGTTCATATGCGGCGCGTCGAACATTGACTCTAACGGCCCCTGCTGTTGGCTCCACGGATCTTCCAGGCTGCGCTCACGCAGCGTCGTTCTCCGCCCAGGTGTGGCCTCTCACAGGGGTGATCAAGCGAGGACCTGGCAAGGGCACAAGTCGGGGAATGGGCAACTCCCGGCGCGTCCTGGTGGGGGCTTGGCCTCGAATGGTGGCGCGAATTTTTCCGCACCTGCAATTCAGAGCATCCAGAGCAAATTAGTCAACTTGGGACGCGACACTTCAATTATATGCTGGACTACAACGCCCAGAAGGCGTAGTATTAATGGCGTCCTGTCTGTGGCGCAATCCATTTGTATTGCATATGTAATACAGCATCCGAATAATGCATTCAGTATTCTTGTCGCGTGTTCCAAGCGCGGGATACTGCGCTGTCGGGCGACCTGCTATGCATCGGTTTTCTCGGAAACTCGAAATGCCCGGCACCACGAGTTTTGAGGAGAAGTACCTTGTCCGAAATCCTCAGCCGAACGGCAAAACTATCTCCCGCCAAACTATTTGCCGGGGGGCTGCTGCTTCTCGGTTTAGTTGCCGTGCTGGACTATGTGACGGGCTACGAATTGCGGTTCTACGTCTTTTACTTTCCCTCTATTGCCATCGTTTCCTGGTCGGGCAATCGTCGCTTTGCATCGGGCATCGTGCTGATCAGCGCGCTCATTCTACTCTTTCAGCAGTATGCTTCCGGATTCCCTTTTTCACATGTGTTCTACGGATACTGGTCGGTCTTCGTCGGTTGCCTGGCGTTCTTCTTTATCGCGGCGCTGAGTCTCGAGGCCCGAAGCCTCTTCGACGGGGCGCAGGCGAAGAAAGAAGAACTCATGCGCGCGAATGAAAAGATTGAGCGCCATGCGAATGAGCTGGCCATGGTGATGGACGCCGTCCCTGCTGCAATTTTCGTGGCGGAAGACGCGGAATGCCGCCGGATCACCGGAAACAAAGTTGCGCACACGTTGCTCGGGCTTCCCCTGAGGACGAATCTGTCGGCCAGCGCGCCTTCCAGCACGGATCCAAGAACCTATCGCGTGATGAAGAACGGGGAAGAAATTCCCGTTCCGCTGCGGCCCATGCAGTTGGCGGCATCGGGGAAATCGCAACTGGATTACACCTTTGACCTGGCCTACGATGACGGAACCGTTAGAACACTTCGGGGGGACGCCGTTACTCTGCCGGATATCGACGGGTGCGCCGCCGGTGCGGTGGGGGCCTTTCTTGATGTTACGGAGCGAAACCGACTGGAAGTAGAGCATGCAAGGAGCAGCGCGCTGAAGGAAGCGGCCCTCGCCAGCGCGATGGATGCCGTATGCATTTTCGATTCCAGCGGTCACCTTACTGATATCAGCGATTCCTGTAGCGAGTTCATGCGATGCTCTCCCGAGGAATCCACCCCGAGACGCTTTGAGGCATACCTCGAGATCATGGAGCTATACACTCCGGATGGCGCGATGGTGCCGCCGGACCGGTGGGTGTTGCCGCGCACCCTGCGCGGCGAATCCGGCTCCAACATTGAATACAGTATCCGGCGGAAGGATACGGGAGAAACCTGGTCGGCCAGCTTCAGTTTCGGGCCTATCAGCGATGGGGATGGGAGCGTCATTGGCGGAATGCTTATTGCTCGGGATATTACTTCACTGAAACAGCTTGAGCAGGAGAAAAAGGAACTTGAACTCAGAATGCTCCGCGCCCAGAGGCTGGAGAGTCTGGGATTACTGGCCGGTGGCATTGCACACACGTTCAACAACCAGCTTCAAGCTATCATGTCAGGTTGCGAGATGGCTTCGGCCACGCTCCCGGCAAATTCCGCAGTGCGGGATATCTTGAAGATAACGAGGCAATCAGCCGAGCGCGCCGCCGCAGTCGCCCGGCATATGCTGGATTACTCGGGCCATGGTCACTTCACGCAGGACCTTGTGGCGCTGGACGCCATTCTTGCGGACGTGTTGCCCGCGTTCAGGGATACCGTGGCCGCGAAAATTGCGATCGAGGGGGACTATGCTCCAGAGTTACCTCTGGCGAGGTTGGATCAGGCGCAGATCGCGCGACTGGCCCTGAATATCCTGGACAACGCCCGGGAGGCGATGGGCGAGGACGGCGGTGTCATTCGCATCAAGGTTGGCGCGATGGAGTGCAGCCACGACGACCTGGAGCTGATCAAGAAGGAGTTCTATCCCGACATCGTCCAGGCGCTGCCCGCCGGCGAGTATGTCTTTCTCGAAGTTTCCGATTCCGGTGTGGGAATGAACGAGGAAACGCTGAGAAGAATGTTTGACCCCTTCTTCACCACCAAGTTTTTTGGTCGCGGCCTTGGACTGGCCACCGTTCTCGGGGTAGTGCGCGGGCATCGGGGCGTGCTCGATGTGCGTAGTAAGCCCGGAGAAGGAACCACCCTGCGCGTGTTGTTCCCGACCGCCCACACGGGTGTCGTGTCGGAACAGGCCTGAGCACTGGGCGGAGCGGTGGGGCCGGGAACAGATTGCGCGCCTTCGCCGGGGGCCTCACCCCGGAAACAGCGCCGCGAGAAATTCCGCCTCGGTGCCATCAAACCGGGCCTCGGCCAGAAACTCCACGCCCTGCTGGTTGCCCCAGGAGTAGTTGATGATGAGCTTTCCCTCGAACTCGCAGTAGTCAAAGTCGGAATTGTTCAAATTCACCGCTTCGGCCACGTGCCTGCGCTGTTCCTCGGTCAGCTTCGGGTTGGCGATCTGCTTGTCCTCGTCACCCCACATCAGCACCGTCTCGAAGGGGCTCAGTTCCCAGTGGATCAGGTCTTTCGAGCGGACCACCCGCTGGGCATAGCCGCCCTTCATCGATTCCAGGAAGAAGTTGTAGTAGTAGCCCTCGCGATATCGAATGCAGTGGGGCGCGGTATAGCGATCCTTCGCGTAGTTGCACTCCGGCGGCTGCACCGTCCATGTCTTCAAATCCTCTGACCGTGCGAACAGCGCCGTGAAGCGCGACCCGGCCAGCTCCTCCGGTTTGCCGATTTCGAACATGAGGAGGTAGCCCTGATCATCCCGACACAACGACGTGTTAAAGATTCCGTAGCCCGGCAGATTCAGCGCGTTCCATGATTCCCACGTCTTCAAGTCGTGCGATACGAAGATATCGATCTTTTCGCCGTTCCAGATATTCACCGCCGTCACAATCGCCAGATCCCCATCCACCGCCGCGCTGCCCAGGTGATAGCCCTTCGCAAAGGCGGGTGTGGCCTCGCCCGTCTCGTGATCGATAAACCGCGAGTACGAATTCCCCGTGGTGTTCGGCTTGTAGCCGGGGCGCACATATTCATAGCGGTAGACCCGCCCCTGAAAGACGACGGGTGTCGTCTCCACGAGATCCAGATCGATGGTACCCAGCTTCACAATCTTCGGCGGCTCGGGCGCGGCCTGGGCCAGGCCGCTGGCCGACAAGGTGGCAAAGGCGCTGACAGCGCCAAACTGGCGGCGGGTGAGGGCTATTGGAGGCAAGCGTGTTCTCCTTGATAATTGCAGGAGGCTCTACCGTACCCGCACGTCGCGAGATGTGAGAAGGACCGCCCTGCTTCGAGTGTTACATCAATTCCGCCGTTGAACGCTATGCGAGGTGATCGTTCCCCAATCCTCTAACATCCGTGCGATCGCTTACACGTAAGAATCGAACCGAGCTCCGTCTTTTCGAAGCATCCTGCTATCCAACGTTCCGTAGCCCCTGTCCTATTTTCCCGTTGGGTTCGCGAAGCAATACCTCAGCGGGAATTTCAAGTCCAACAACCAGTTTGCGAATCATGTTCAGGCTGAGTTTCCTCTGGCCCGAAAGTACTTCGGATACTTTACTCGCGCTGCCGATATACTGCACGAGGTCCTTGGCCTTGAGGCCCTGCTGCTCCATGCGAAAGCGAATCGCCTCGATGGGATCCGGCAAATCTAATGGAAATTGCTCGTCCTCGTATCGTTCCACCAAGAGGGAAAGCAATTCCAGTTCATCGCCTTCGGGAGTTCCAGGCGCGGCATGAAAGATGGACTCGATGCGGACCAGCGCGGCTCGGTGGTCGTGGTCGTTCTTAATAACCTTGGCGTTCACTAGACCGTCTCCACATTAATCTTGTCGTAGTCGTTATGGGTCCCTACGAACTTGATGAGTACGATGCCGGCGGTGTAACTGACGGCCACGACCAGGCGGTATTTGTTGCCGCCAATATTAAACACCACCCGTTCGTTGTTAACAATGCTGGCGTGTGCGTATCTCGCCTGGATGTCCGTCGGTGACTTCCACTGGGCGTGTTTCGCTTCCGCGTACCAGGCTTCCAAGGCTGCTTTGGCACCCGGCTCCCGGTCCCAGAATTCGTGAAGGGTCTTCTTTGCAATCACGCGCATTCAGAGTATCACTTCCCAAGCATATACGCAAGCAGAAGTTCCCAAAATGGGAAGTTTTTTGCTTGCACCGATAAGATCCTGTGCGAGAGTGGTTCGGCTTAAAGCCTCAATGGAAGGCATTGACCACTCCATTCCTCGATTTGCCTTTGAGGTTCGAGGACTTTTACAGGATCATCAGCACGACTCGCAACAGTCGACTTCGTCGTAACTATACTGGCAGGGCACCAGACAAAAAACGCGTCTGACCGAGATCAGATGCGGTATCCTTCGAGAAAAATGGTCGGGGTGAGAGGATTTGAACCTCCGGCCCCTACGTCCCGAACGTAGTGCGCTTCCGAACTGCGCAAAGGCGCAGAGAAAAATCGGATACCTAAAGTGCGTTGCGGTGCTGGCGAAGTAGGGTCACCGATCTTGGTAACCCTTGCTTTTCAAGTGTACTGAGTAGCTCGTTCGCACTGACGTGAGGATTGCGCAGGCTTTCCCGTTGTCGCTTGAAAACTGCACACACGGAGTTGAATGAGTGGCGCAGAATCTCCTCGATAAACTCATCGGGATGCTGTGCTTGTATCCCGAAGACCGACAGGGCGCTATCAGGAAAGTCCCGGAGATTGAAAGTTAGAATAACATCTGCGTTGGCGTGAATCGCAGCCGCAAGCACGTGACGATCATCGTCATCGGGAAGCGTCAGGGTTCCAATCAAATGCTCATAGTCCGTGACGAGACAGTCGCGTACGGCTTCATTCATCAATCTTCGCGTGCGAGCAAGTCGCTCAGGAACAAGTCCCGGATTATTCCGGCAGACGTTCCGTATCCACTCTTCGTGGATGGCATCGGTCCAACGTGCGCGGACTAGCCCGGCGGCGGCGAGCCTGACCAATAAGTCGCGGAGTGGAGCAGGATAGAGTACATTGGCGTCATAGATGGCGGTGAGCGGACGCAGCATCACACGATGCCCAGCTCCTGCGTCTCGGCGGACAACTGGTCCAGAATCATTGCCCTGGCGTCGTCGTCCTTCTGTTTGTAAGCCATCAAGTCGTCAAAGCGAAGGCGTCGATACTTACCGACCATGCGGCTGGGAATTTTTTTCTCGTCCAGAAGCTTCACGACATAGGGGCGGGACACATTGAGCAAGTCGGCGGCTTGCTGGGTGGTCAACTCGGCATTCGTAGGAATAAGCGTGACGGCGTTGCCCTGGGCCATTTCGCTGAGGGCGTGGCGAAGGAGTTCGAGAACCGCGCGCGGCATGGTAATTGTTTCTTTGGCTTCATCGTCGACGAGCTGTATGCGAACACTGGCGTGTCGCCCAATTTTATGCGCCGCCAGTCGTTGACTGGATTCAAGGGCAAGCGCTTGCTCCGCTTTCGTGGGCGGGACAGTTTCGAACGTGTCGGACATGATTGATTTCATAGCGGTACGCTCCTGATTATCTTGTGATAAGTCTAACACGTAAGAGAAACGGTCGCAATAGTCGAAATGCTCGAAACGGATGAGCAAGGTCCCAAGACACGAGAGATGGGGCTAGAAGGTGATGTTAAAGGTGCAGCACGATTCTTGAGAGGGACTGTTTCCAACTGCCCCAGAAGTCGAGACGCTGCTTGCTGGTCACGAGCCAATTGAAACATAAAAAAACCGCGTCTGACCGAAATCAGACGCGGTGTCCTTCGAGAAAATGGTCGGGGTGAGAGGATTTGAACCTCCGGCCCCTACGTCCCGAACGTAGTGCGCTACCGGACTGCGCTACACCCCGAAGGTGACCAAGTATAGTATGTTTCGGCGGGGGGCATCAAGTTTTTTCCGCGCCTCGGGATGGGTATGTTGGGCCGATCAGCAGGAAGCCTTGGATGATTGACCTTCGACATGACCCTGCAACATGGACAGGAGCCATGGCCATCCCTGATAGAGATCGCGCGTGTGCGCATCGTTGAAACCCGAGTGGGTCAGGCGCACCACGGTGCCGAAGCCCTTTTCCTCCAGTTCGAAGCGAACCAGGGTGTCCATCGTTTCCTCATCTTTCCGCCAGGTGAACTCCAGCACGCGCGGGGGCTCGATGCTTTGGTAGGTGCCCTGAATTGTGAAGGGAACTTCACCCATGGACACGCCGCTCATGCGCCAGGCGCCGCCGGTTCGGAGATCGGATTCCATGTGCGTTACTTCGAACTTCCCCTTCACGCCCCACCACTGGGTACGCTGCGCCGGCTCGCTCAGGGCCGCGAATATGCGCTCGGCGGACGCGGCAATCTGTATCTCTTTCTCGATTACGAAACTCGTCTCACAGGTGTTCATGGTTGTTCCTCGACATAGTTTTTCAAGTTGTTAAGCGTTTCGTCCCAGTAGATTTCGTAGTCCCGAAGCCATTGCTCTACGACGCGCAGCGGCTTGCTGTTCAGCGCGCAGAGGCTCGCCGTACCCTGCTTGCGCGTCTCTATCAACCCCGCAGACCGCAACAGCCGCAGATGTTTGGAAATGGCCGGGCGACTGGTCTGAAAGTTCTGCGCGATTTCGTTGACGTTGCGCGTACCAGCGCGCAGCAAACCGAGTATCTGCCGCCGCGTGGGGTCGGCCAGGGCCTTGAAGACCAGATCGTGCTCTTGAAGATCCAGTGCGGACATCGACATCTCCTTTAGTAACCTTATGGTTACGTTTTAATGGTAACCATAAGGTTACCAAAAGTCAAGCGCCAATTGGGCATGTTTCCAGGAGCGTATTGACAAAAAAAGTTGTCAATGGTATCATGGGGCCATGCTCGCCCTGGAAATCATCGAAAATCCACATGCCGCCGCCGTGGCGCTGGACCCGATCCGGAGCCGACTCCTGTCGGAGTTGGCGGAGCCCGCTTCGGCGGCGACTCTGGCGACGCGCGTGGGCCTGACGCGGCAAAAGGTGAATTATCACCTGAACGCGCTACAGGCTCACGGTCTCGTGAAGTCCGCGAGCCAGAAGAAGTGGGGTGGACTCACCGAGCGCTTGCTGGTGGCCACCGCATCGCAGTATGTCGTTTCGCCTGTCGCACTCGGAAGCGCCGGGGCCGATCCAGGGCGCACGGCGGATCGCCTGTCCGCGAGTTACCTCGTGGCCCTGGCCGCGCGGGTAATTCGTGAAGTGGGGGGGCTCGTGGGCGCCGCGCGGGACACGGGCAAGCGCCTGCCCACGCTCTCGCTGGATACAGAGATTCGTTTTCGCACCGCCGCCGAGCGTGCGGCCTTCAGCAAGGAACTTGTCAGCGCCATTGCGACGCTGGCGGCGAAGTATCACGATGAAACCGCGCCGGGAGGCCGACCACACCGATTGCTGGTAATGGCCCACCCGCTGCCCCATGAAAACCCCGAGGAGGCCAGGGATGTCCATCAGGAAAAATGAGAACGGTTCGCGCTTTGTCGAGATGGTGGTGGAGGTGCCGGGTACGCCCGAAGAGGTCTGGACCGCCATCGCCACGGGGCCCGGCATCTCGTGCTGGTTTACGCCCACGACGGTGGAGGAGCGCGCGGGCGGCACCATCACCTTTGAGCTCGGACCGGATATGGCGAGTTCCGGGCAGATTACGGACTGGTCGCCACCCCATCGGCTTGCCTATGAAGAACGGGAGTGGATGGAAGGCGCGCCGCCGCTGGCCACCGAAGTCCACATTGAAGCGAAAGACGGCGGCGTGTGCGTCATGCGGATGGTGCACAGTCTCTTCGCCAGCGGCGAAGACTGGGACGAACAACTCCAATCCATGGAAAACGGCTGGCCGCCTTTCTTCGTCATTCTCCAGGAATACATGAAGCACTACCGCAATCTGGCCTGTACCTCGGTGCGCCTGATGGCGAAGTCTTCGGAGTCCGAGCCATGCACATGGGAGAAGATCCAGGCCGCTTTCGGTCTCGGCGCGTTGGTGATCGGTCAGCCTTTTCAGTCACAGCCCTCTGCGGAGGTGAGCCTCGGCGGCAACGTCATGCAACTTGGCACAGCGCAGTGTCCCCACCAGGCCATGCTTCGCCTCGACCAGCCCGGCCCCGGCTTCGTCACCCTCGGGGCATTTTCCTGGGGCGGCGAAGTACTGGCCTCGGCAAGCTTCTACTTCTACGGCGACGAGGCCAGCGCGATGGCGGCGGCGCGTGAGACGCAGTGGAAAGCGTGGTTCGCAGAATCGTTCCATTAAAGAGTACCCAGTTGTGTGACCTTGCCCGACAGTTCCCATTCCCATAAGACCCGTACGACCCATCGGCAGGCAAGCTAACACTGAGCACCCACACGATCCCCCGATCAGGAGCAACCCCATGACCTTAAAAAAAGATCACGCAGGCCGCCGCTGGGTGGACGTGGAAATCGAAGTGCCAGGCACGCCGCAGGAAGTCTGGGAGGCCATCGCCACCGGCCCCGGCATTTCCTCCTGGTTCGTACCCACCGAGTTCGAAACCGGCGAAGATGGCTCGCCCACCAAAGTCATCTCCCACTTCGGCCCCGGCAGCAGCATGGACTCCGTGGCGAATATATCCGAGTGGTCGCCGCCCCATAACTTCAAAGCAACCAGTAAGGATCTCGGGCCCGAGGCCCCCGAGATCGCCACCGAGTGGATCGTCGAAGCCCGCTCCGGCAGTACCTGCACCGTCCGTGTGGTCCACAGTCTCTTTGCCGATGGCGATGAGTGGGACAACCAGCTTCAAGGCTGGGAAAGCGGCTGGCCCTGGTTCTTTCAGATACTGCGCCTCAGCTTGTTGGATTTTCGCAACCAGCCTTGTCGGGCCTTTCGCATTATGGGTGCGACCGGCGGCGAAACCGCCCAGGCCTGGGCCTATTTCACCAAAGCAATCGGCCTCAAAGAGTGTGCCGTCGGCAAACTCTGCCAGGCTCCCGGCGGCATGCCGCCCATCATTGGTCGCGTGAAAAAAACAGGCGAAGGCGTGCATCATCACGCTGCCCTGATCCGCCTCGACGAGCCCTGCGCGGGCATCCTCTCCACCTTCGCCATGCCGATGGGTGGCGCGGTATACCTCATACTCGATTTCTTCCTCTACGGCAAGCGCGCGGAAGAGGCGGCGAGCAAGTGGGAGCCCCGCTGGCAATCCTGGATGGCGGAGCGCTATCCGATGAACGAAGGGGGCAGCGGCCACTTGACCGATGAATGACGGCACGGGCGGTGACGCGCAACCGATAGGATTCCACCCCGCGCGCCCTGTTGCCTCAAGTAAAAATCTACTCCAAATGTGTTTCGTTGCCTCATGTGTAAATCAACTCGAACGTATCCCGGG
>JAEUWI010000076.1 GCA_016791475.1 Candidatus Hydrogenedentota bacterium | reverse complement strand
CGCCGCCAGCGGCGCCCGCCCACTTTCAGGTCGGCTGGATGGGCTCTCCGTCCACGGCATCCAGTCTTCACTTGATTGGGGATGCCCTGGCGTCGCTACAGCCCGACGAGCTGACAGTGGCGGGGGCGGACCCAAAGCAGTTACACTCCATCAAGGCGCAGGTGGTGCCCTGGCGCTTTGACACGGAGGTCCCTTTGATACAGCAGTTCAGCGTTGGTGTTATGCCCCTTCCCCGGGATGACTGGTCGCGGGGCAAGTGCGCCTTGAAGGCCCTGCAGTACATGGCCTGCGGGGTGCCCTGCATCGCCACACCCCATGGCGCGGTGCTGGATATCATCCGCCACGGCGAGAACGGCTGGTTTGCGGAATCCGATGCTGACTGGCGCGAGGCCTTCCGTGCGTTGCGCAACCCCCAATTGCGCCGTCGCCTCGGTGAATCCGCCCGAACCACGGTGGAAGAACAGTTCTCCCTTCGGAAGGCCGCGCCCCGTCTCGCCGACCTGCTGGAAGCGCTCTGATGGCGGGCGGGCGGCCACGAATAGCCTGGGTGATCCCTACGATGCGGGTGGGCGGCAGCGAGATCCAATTGCTCCACCTGATGAAGGGGCTGATCGGCGAATTTGAAATGACCCTCGTCTGCACGCGGAGCGAAGGCGCGCTGATTGGCGATGCCCGGCGCGCGGGGGCCTATGTGCGGGTGCTGGACGCGCGTTCGGGCTGGGACTTTCGCGTGCAGCGCCGATTGCAGCATATTTTTCAGGCGCACACGCCCCACATCATGCACTCCTACCTGTCGGGATTCGATATCTTCGCCAACCGGGCGGCGCGCAAGGCGGGAATCCCGGTCGTGCTTTCCAGCCGCCGCGAGCTGGCCACGTGGCAGCGGGGCAGGCATCGCTTCATGCAACGCCTGGCCAACAAGTACACCGATTGCATCGTGGCGAACAGCCGCGCGGTCGCCGAATTCGCCGCGGAGCGGGAAGGTGAGCCACTGGGACGATTCCGCATCATCCCCAATGGCGTAGAGCCGGATCGCTTTGTGGCCACTATACCCCGTGAACAGATCACGAGCCGCTTTCGTCTTCCACCCCACACGTTGAACATCGGGATGGTGGCCAATTTCAGCCCCGTGAAAGACCATCGTCTTTTTCTGGACATGGCCAGCCTCATCTTGAAAGAGCGCCAGGACGTGCACTTTCTGCTGGTGGGGACGGGCGCGCTGGTGGACTCGGTGGCCGACACGATTCACCACCGGAAGCAGGAGCGCTACTTTACTCGGGTCGGCACGGTGGGCGAGGTGGCGGATCTCCTGCATGTGATGGATGTCACGGTGCTCACGTCGAAGATGGAGGGCTTTCCCAACGCGGTGATCGAGGCCATGTCGGCCTATAAGCCTTGTGTGGCCGGACGCGTCGGAGGCATTCCCGAACTGATAGACGACGGCGTAACGGGCTGCCTGGTGGAACCGCGCAGTGCGGAAGCCTTCGCCCGCCGAGTGCTGGATCTGCTGGCCGATCCGGCGCTCAGGGCCCGGCTGGGCCAGACGGCGGGCGCGTGGGTTCGGGGTCACCTGCCGATGGAGCAAATGGTGAACGGGCACCGCATGCTCTATCACGAACTGCTGCGCCAGAAACTGCGCAAGGGCGCCTGATCATGTGCGGCATCAATGGCGTCGTGTGGCGCGGCGCGCCGCCCGCGATGCGGCGCGAGATCATCGATGGGATGAACCGCGCAGTGGCCCACCGCGGCCCCGACGACGCCGGGCTCTGGCAGGGCGCCCAGGCCGATCTGGGCCACCGCCGTTTAAGCGTCATCGACACGAGCAGTGCAAGCCATCAGCCCATGATCAGCGGGGACGGCACGCGGGTCGTGGTGTTCAACGGCGAAATCTACAACTACCGCGAATTGCGACGGGAACTCGAAGGGCTTGGCCGGGCCTTCCGCACGGAAGGCGACACGGAAGTCCTGCTCGAGGGCTACTGCCAATGGGGTGTCGACGTGTTTCGCCGCTGCAACGGCATGTTCGCCGTGGCAATCTACGATCACGTTGCCGAGTCGCTGCTGCTGGCCAGGGATCGGCTCGGCATCAAGCCGCTCTACTATGTCGATTCATCCAGCCATTTTGCGTTTTCGTCGGAATTGGCCCCGCTTGTGCGTAGTGGCCTGGCGGATTGCAGTGTGAATCGCAACGCCCTGGACGCCTATTTCCAGTACTTGTACACGCCGGGGACCGAGACGCTGTACAACGGAATCCGCGCGCTGGCACCGGGCACGATGCTCATTCATGAGCGCGGCGAAACGCGCCTGGAACCCTTCTGGAAACTGCGCTATTCTATCGACCCGGCGTGGACCCTGGACAGTGCTGCGGAGCGTCTGGATGAACTCCTGACGGATTCCGTTCGACTGCGCGAACGGAGCGATGTTCCGCTGGGGGCTTTTCTCAGCGGCGGGGTGGATTCGAGCAGTGTGGTGGCGACCCTCTGTCGCCAGCGGACAGCCCCGCTCAAGACCTTCAGCATCGGATTTGACGATGCCGAAGCAAACGAGCTGGAGTTTGCCCGGGCGGTGGCGCACCGTTACGGGACCGATCACACGGAGGCCGTGCTGAAGCCCGATCTCGCCGCGCTGTTGCCGGAGATCGTGGCCCATTTTGGCGAGCCCTTTGCCGACTCTTCCGCGCTGCCCATGTGGCTGGTGTCCCGGCTGGCGCGGGAGCAGGTGACGGTGGCCCTTTCGGGTGATGGTGGTGATGAACTCTTTGGCGGCTATTCCTGGATGCATATGAACCGTCGTGTGGCCCAGTACCGCCGGGTGCCGACGCCACTCCGCCGTGCGGCGGGCATGCTGCTGACCGTCGCGCCGTCGTCGCCTCGATTCCAACGTCTGCGGCGTTTTCACGAGGACAGCTTTCTCCCTTCTCTGCGAAGTTTCCAGCGGCGCTTGACGGCCTTCTCCGATGGGCAACGCCGGGGGCTAATCCTGCCCGACTTTCAACCGAGGGACACGTCGCCCATCCCGTATCTGGAGCTGCTCTGGCGTGATGGAGCCGCCGGCGACGACGACGATCGCATGCTCTACGCGGATACGCGCATGTACCTGCCGGGCGATATACTTGCCAAGGTTGATCGCATGAGCATGGCCCATGGCCTGGAAGCGCGGGTCCCCTTGCTGGACTATCGCATCGTGGAATTCGCGGCCACACTGCCCTTCGCCTTGAAGTACCACGGCGCCACGTCCAAGCGCGTGCTGAAGCACGCGATGCGCGATCATCTTCCGGTATCGACACTGGCCCAGCGCAAGCGGGGCTTTTCCCTGCCGGTTCATCGCTGGATGCGAGGCGAACTTGCGGAGCTGTTTTGTGATACCGTGTTGCAACAGGCGTCGCAGTGCGGTGAATATCTGGACACCGCATTCGTCAAGTCGCTCTGGGACGACCACAGGGCCCGGCGTGATGAGCACGGTCACCGCCTGTGGTCGATACTGATGTTTGAATTGTGGCTGCGCTGGCTGCGCGGCATGTAGTCACCATGTAATTTTTGCCACGCTCGTGAATACAGTAAGGTAGCTGTCGAGCTTAATCGTGTGTACCGTTTTAATTGGCGCTTTACTCGTCTGCGATCAAGCGGGGCGATAGCGCCCGTGGAGAGAATTCTTTATGATGCGTGCATGGATTGCCGCCGCGTTACTGCTGGTTGCACCCCTGTCAGCGGCCCAACCCATCGATATTGCCGATTATCTCGGCGAGAGCTGGTACGGCGTTTACATGAACAACCAGAAGGCGGGTTACGCCGTCAACAAGGTGGCGCGGGAAGCGGACGGCAGAATCGTTGTCAGCGAAGACATGCGCTTCCAGATCAACATGGTCGGCGTGAAGCAGGACATGCGGATCGAAGCGCGGCGCACCTATTCCGCCGAGGGCGCCCTGATCTCTATCGAGTCCGAGGTGAAGGATCCGGCGGGAACCAACACCTTCGTGGGAACGGTGCGGGGCGACGAGCTTCATCTGGTGAGTGTCGTGGCCGGGGCCGAGTCCACGGTGGTGCTTCCCAAGCCCCAGGAGACCCTGGAAGACGCCATCAAACAGACCCAGCTTGTGCGCAGCGGCGCCCGGGTGGGCGATGCCATGGAATTCACGGTGTTCGAGCCGCTCTACAAGAAGGAGCTCGCGGGGATCAGCACGATCGTGGAGGAATCGATGCGGGACATCGAGGGCGTTCACACAAAGGTCTTCACCATCAAGACTTCGATGCCCGAGATGGGCGTGGACTCCATTTCGGTGGTGGCGGAAGACGGCACCACCCTGGAAGATGAAGTGGCGGGCCTGATCAAGATGCGGCTGGAAGCGGAAGCGCTGGCGAAGGACGTGGGCTACAGCAACGACGTAATCATCAGCAACGCCGCCATGGTGGATACGCCAATCAAGGACCCGCGCACGCGCTCGAAACTGCGCCTTGAGTTGCGCGGCCCGATCAATGATGGGCACCTTTTCAACGACGACCGTCAGACGGTCACGGCGGTGGAGGATCATTTTCTCTTCGAAGGCCGCACCTACGACATGGCGGGCTTTTCACCGGCAAAACTGCCCATCACGGACGAGGCGGTGAAGCCCTGGCTGGAGGCCACACAATTTGTGCAGAGCAACGATCCCCGATTGATCGCGAAGGCCAAAGAAATCGTGGGTGACGAGACCGACAGCCTGGCGGCATCGACCAAGCTCTCGAAGTGGGTCCACGAAAACATGCACAGCACTTTTTCCGCGCGCCTGACCAATGCCATCGAAGTGCTGGAGCACCTGGAGGGCGACTGTACCGAACACAGCATTCTTTTCATCGGCCTGGCGCGCGCGGCGGGCCTGCCCGCCCGTGAAGTGGCCGGCGTCGTCTATGTGGAAGGCGTGAAGCCGGGGTTCTATTTCCACCAGTGGGCGAAAGTCTGGGTGGGCAAGTGGATCGACGTGGACCCCACCTTCGATCAGCCGCTGGTGGACGCCACCCACATCAAGCTGGCCGAAGGCGACCTCTTCCAGCAGGCCCGGATTATCCCCATCATCGGCCAACTGGAAATTAAAGAGACGGCCGCGAAGTAAGTATTCGGCCGGGCGTTAGCGTGCGGCCGGGGAGTACAGACGACATGGCTACTGATGATTCGCCCCCGCGTCGGAGTTGGCTACGCCGCTGGTCGCGCCGATTCTTCGTGTTGTGCCTGGCCGCGGGTATTCTCCTGGGCGTGTTGGGCTTCACTGGATGGCCGCAACGCATCGGCACGGGGCTGCTCCTGTCGTCGCAACTGGGTGGTACGGCCCAGGTGGGCTCCATCGACCTCGGTAATCCGCTCGTGGCGCAGGGCATCACCCTGGTTTCAAAGGGAGCCGCCACCTATAAGCCCGTGGTGCAGGTGGAGCGGGTGGAAGCCGACTACCGCCTCGCCCCGGAAAATGGCCGCCACATCGGCAGTGTGGCGCTTTCAGGCGTCGATATCTCGCTGGAGCGAAGCCTCGCGGAGAGCAATTTCCAGTTTCTGGTGGACCGCTTTTCCCAGCCGGGCGGTGCTGGCGACCCGACGCCCTGGATTCCCGAACAATTGGACCTGGAGCGGCTTCGAATCGGCTTCCGTTCCCCCGACTTTTCGCTTGCGGCCGAGAATCTGGATATCCACGCGGTTCTCGCAAGTGGAACCGCCGGATCCGTGCGCCTCGGTGCACCCGCCGCTTCGATCATCTGGTCATCCGGGGCCGAGTCGGGCGGGGAGCGGCGTACCACGGGAGCCATCGCGTTGGACGCCGCCTGGAACCTGGACGGCGCCGATGTAGATGGGGCAATTGACCTGGGGGCTTTTGCAAAGTTGAACGGGACCTTCTCCGCCACGAAGCGGGGGGGAGTCTCCTATTACGCCATCTCGATTTCCGAAGCCGCGCTTCAAGATCCGATCTGGCCCGTTCTCCTCAATGGCCTTACCCCCATTCCCACGCGATTTGAGTCCGCCCAGTTTCGGGACAGCGACGTGCACTTTCATTTGCCGGAAGGCGGCGTGGCCATCGATCAGGCGACGGTGGACGGCGCTTTCACGGGCTTCGCGGTCGGGCCGGAAGAAGCTCCTTTTTACAAAGGACCGCTCCAGCTTTCCCTTCGCGGAAACTACGGCGACCAAACCGAAATCGTCGGCACGATTACCCTGCGTGATCGACTCGCCCTGGAAGGGGCCTTCCAGTTGACACCGGAGGGACTGGCGGGCACCTTCGGCTGGGAGTCCTGGCCACGGGAGGATCTCATTGCGCTGACACCCCCGGCCTATGCGGGCATTCTGTCCACGCTGGCCCCGCTGGCGCGACTCGGGGCCAAGGGAACCATCGCTCAGTCGCCCGGCTCCTTCACGCTGGACGGGGCCCTTGCGGCGGACTTCGGCGGCGACGCACCGTTGAATATACCGATAGCTCTTTCGTGGACTACCGAGTCGGGACTGTCCACCATGACCCTGTCGGCGGAGGCCGCCCTGGGCGAGGCCCGGCTGAAGACCACCACCACGGTACCGCAGGCGGGACCCGTGCGGGTGGAAAACCTGCTCACCGCCGTTTCCCCCAACGCCTGGACCGAACACATCCTGGGCAAATCAATCGCACCCGGCTTCGTCGCGGCCCTTACCGGTCGGGCTAATCTGTCCCTGCTTACCGGGCAGCCGCTGGAGATCGATCTGGATCTTTCGAGTCCGGGCCTGGGCTACGGGAGCATTGCATTGCCCGCGGAGCTGCCCGTGGCCCTGGCGGGAAAAATGACCTACGACACGGCTTCGGGCCGACTCGCGGGGAAGTCATTGAAACTGGCTCAGGAAGGAACGGTGGACCTCGCGGCGGCGGCGTGGTCCCTCGATCTGCCGAAGGCAACCCTGGAGAGTGAGCTGGAGGGGACCTTGTCGCTGGATACTCTGGCGAACATGTTTGCCCTGCCGGGCCTTTCCGGCGCCGCGGCGATCAGCGGTCGTCTGCACGCCGGCCCAGCGGGAACGCGCTTGGATTCCGTGCGCGCCAGTTCAGACGATATTGTCTATGGCGATTGGGGCGTGCCCTATGGATCCCAGTTGACCCTTACCGGAGACCTGGCCTACGATACGGCGGCTGGCAGCCTGACTTTATCCCCCGTTGCGGCCGCAATCGACGAGGGCACGCAACTCAGCCTGACCTCGCTCGCATTTCTTTTCGCACGGGAGGGCTCACCGTTCCGTGCGAATTTTTCCAGTCTCGCCCTGCGCTCGGATCTGGATCTGCTCGTGCGGCGCGGTCTAATCGCATCGGTGACCGGCGGTCACGCCGCCCTTGCGAGCGAGGAACTGGCGTGGACCGGTGATTCCTTCTCGGGCATGACCACCTGGGAATTGCGGGCGGAGACACTGGAGTTACCGGAGAAAATGGGCTCCTTCGCCAGCCTGGCCCACACTGGAAAGTACAATCCCGCCTCGGGCGAGTTGGGCGGTGGATCGCTGTCCGTGGGCCCCTTTAAAGTGTATGAAATCCCTTTTGGCGCGACATCCACGGAGGTCAAGGTGACGCCCGAGGAAATTTCCTGCACCACCTTTGAGACGGCCTTTCTGGGGGGGACGCTTGCGCTGGGCGGCGAACTGAAATACCGCGAAGCAAACTACCCCGGCACCGTGCGGGCGGAAGCCGGCGCACTGGATCTGGAGCAATTCACGCAGACCTTCAAGCCACCCGATGTCGTCATGACGGGCAAGGTGAATGGCACGGCCGATCTCACCGTGTCGGCGGAGGGGCTGGTGGATCTCAATGTCGACCTGACCGCCTCGGAGAACCTCACCCTGAACCAGGCGGCGGTGCGCCAAATCCTGATGCAGCAGATGGTGAACGACGCCGTGGGGAGCAAGCAGATCCAGAAGGTAATCGAGAAGGTCATCGGCAAAGACGAGCAGCGCGCCTTCGAGAAAGCGGTGATTAAACTTCACCTGGAAGACGGGCTGGTGGTGGGCGTGGCCCGCCTGGAGAGCAAGAATCTCGATGTCACGGTGGATATCAAGGCCGAGCCTGAGGCGATCCTCCAGGCCATACAATCCGCGGCGGAAGAGGCCCCGTGAAACTCGCAATATTTTGAAGTCCGGGTATAGAATGTTTGAATAAAGGTCTGGCCAGTACGTCTTAGGACGTGAAAGGAACTATGCACCATGACACGAAAACTTTTCTGCCTGCAGGCCGCCGCGCTGCTCGCCCTCGCCGGGTGCGTCATTCGCACGGAGCACAAGATTGACGCCCATATCACGCTCGATATCCGCCACGTCCAGGAACAGGCCGGGGACGTGTTGAACTACATTGAGGGCAAATCCAACGAACTTCCCGGACTGGAACAAAAGGCGGAGTCGACTTCGTGGCTGTGGAAGAGCCTGGAGTTCCTCGACCCCTTCGAAACCGTGCAGGCGGCGGAGATGAAGTCCGACTCGGCCCGGGTCAAGGAAATCGCCACGGAACTCCGAAAGAACAACGACGCCATCGCCAAGCTGAAGAAAGACGGCTGTCTGGGCGAGACGAACCGCGGTTATGTGGAATTGAAGGACTGCGACGCGATGAAGGATGCGGACGCCAAGAACAAGGCCCAGACCCTCCTCGCCGAGGAAAACAAAGGCCGCAAGGCGCTCTACGCCGAGATTGCGCGTTTGAACAAGGAAGAGGGCCTCAGCGTTACGGCGGTAGAGCAGATCTATGCGGTGGAACGCCTCAAGCGCGGCGTCTCCGGCGAACAGTATCAGCTCCCCAGCGCGGGCAAGCTTTTCGACGATATCAAGGCCTCGGATGTGGGCAAGAAGATCGGCGCGGCCTGCAAGCCGGACGCGTGGGTGACGATTCCGTAGAGTTATGTGAGCGAGTTTGAGCGGCGCACCCTTGGTGCGCCGCTTTTTTGTCGGACCGATCAGACGGAGCGGACTGATCGGCCCTATTGCTCCTGATCGGTCCGATCCGTCTGATCGGTCCGATTTTTTATCTCTCAAACTGGAACCCCATCCGACAAATTTGGGACAATAAGCTTCTATACCCCGATCACCTTCCCGGCCCCGAAAATGCGCCGGTTTACCTCCAGGAGGCCCCATGGCGACCAAAGAATTCCCCATCATCCCCGAAGAAGTGCCCGCGGTTAAGACCGAGCATCGCACGATCTGCACGGCCTTACCCGCGCCCGCTTCGGTGCCGACACTGGAGCGTCTTCGCGCCATCGAGCCCCGCAGCATGGGCGGCCAGCCCCCCATCGTGTGGGATCATGGCCATGGGGAGTACATCTGCGACGCCTTTGGCAACCAGTGGATCGATTTCTCCAGCGGCGTGCTGGTGACCTCCAGCGGCCATGGCCGTCCGGAGATCGGTGAAGCGATTGCCGCCATGGCGCAAAAGGGGCTCTTTTACGCCTACGCCTTCCCCACGGAGATTCGCGCGCAACTGATCGAGGAAATTCAGAGCTATCTGCCCGAGCCCCTCAAGCGCGTGTTCCTCCTGACCACGGGCGCGGAAGCCACGGAGTGCTGCATCAAGCTGGCGCGCACGAAGGGCATGCAGGTCGGCGGCAAAGACAAGTCGGTGCTGGTGAGTTTCAGCCACGCCTTCCACGGCCGCACCATGGGATCGCAGCTCGCGGGCGGCATCCCCGGTTTGAAGACGTGGATGGGCGATCTGGATCCCCGCTTCGTAAACGTACCCTTCCCCGACGGCTACCGTCAGGTGGACACCGGTTTCCATGTGTTTGAAGAATCCCTGGCGGCCCAGGGCATCAAGCCGGAGCAGGTCTGCGGTGTGATGAGCGAAACCTTTCAGGGCTGCAACGCCACGCTTATGCCGGCGGAATATGCCCAGGCGCTGCGTCAGTGGTGCGACCAGCATCAGGCGCTGCTGATCTTCGACGAAGTGCAGGCGGGCTTCGGCCGCGCGGGCAAGGCTTTCGGCTTCCAGCACCTGGGCGTCGTGCCGGATCTGGCCGCCTGCGGCAAGGGCATCTCCGGCGGCACACCCCTGTCCGCCGTGGTGGGCACGGAAGACCTGATGAACATGTACGGCCCCGGCGAAATGACCAGCACCCATTCCGCGAACGCCATCTCGGCGGCGGGCGCGCTGGCAAATCTCCAGGTGATCAAGAAAGAGGGCCTGATCGCCCACGCCGCACAGCTTGACCCCGTATTGAAGGAGGGTGCGACCGCCATCGCCGCCGCGTCGAAGGGCCGCATCGGCGCGTGGGATTCCGTGGGCCTCGTGTGTTCGTTGCAATGCCGCAAAGGCGCCACGGGCACGGACCCCGACCCCGATCTCGCCTGGACCATCATCTACGAATGCTACAAGCGCGGTGTGATGCTCTTTGCGCCGGTGGGCGTGGGCGGCGGCGCGGTGAAGATCTGCCCGCCCCTGGTGATCAAGGAAGGTGCGTTGCGCGAGGGCCTGAGCGTGATTGAAGATGTGGTGCGGCGGCTGGTGTAGGGATCGACATTTGTTCGAGAAACTCTCGACTCTACATGGTAGACTAACGCGGTAAGGACTCGTTACCACGGTCCGCCGTGGTAATGCATACCGTGCCGCTCCGGCGGCGCACGCTTGGCGAAGTAGAATCAGAACCTGCGAGCGACCCGCGAACGGATCGCGAAATGGAGCACGCCATGACTGCCGACGAGATCATTGAAGCGGCCCGCCAGCGTCCTGTGGAAGAACAACTGAAAATCTTTGATGCCCTGTATTACTGGCTGGAACCGCTTAGGGAAGAAGCGGAGAAACTATGGACCATTGAAATACAGCGCCGGAAAGAAGAAATCGATTCGGGTGCCGTTGAAGCCATACCGGGCGAAGAAATTTTTTGCGGAAATTCGCAAGCGATTTGGCTATGACCGCTTGGGTTCCTTATAGGCGCTCAACGGCAGCACACTCGCTTGAGCCCCTTCACCCACAAGCTCCCGCAGCGAAGCTGCCCCGCTTGAGGGTGGCACCCGCCATCTTCGCCGCCCCTTCAACACCCATCCGTTATTCAGCGAATCTCGACTGCATGCACGGAATCTAATCGCGACTATTCCACCACCGGCTGCCCGCGCTTCAGCGTCCCCTGTAGCGGGCACCCCTCGCAGTTCGGACGCGTCTTGCAGAAATCCTTCCCCGTCCACACGATGAGCCCGTGGTACTCTTTGAAGTAGTCCACGTCGGGGGCGAGATTCTCTTCGAAAAATGCCCGCAGGGCCTCGTACTTGATATCCCCCGGCACGAGGCCATGGCGACTGAAGATGCGGCGGGTGTAGGCGTCCACCACGAAGACCGGCTTCTCGCAGGCGTAGAGGAGGATGTCGTCGGCGGTCTCGGGGCCGATGCCCTTCAAGGCAAGCAACTCAAGGCGGAGCTCCGGGAGGGGGCGCTTTGCCATCCGCGCCACGCTGCCGCCGTAGTGGTCAACAAGATGCTGGCAGAAAAGGCGGACGCGGAGGGCTTTCTGTCGGAAATAGCCCGAAGGGCGCAGCGCAGCCTCCAGCACTTCCGGGTCGGCGTCCAGCATCGCGCGGGGCGTCATGAGCTTTTCGCGCTTCAAGTTAACGATGGCCTTTTCCACGTTCGTCCAGGCGGTGTTCTGCGTGAGAATGGCGCCGATGCAGACCTCGAAGGGCGTGTCCCCGGGCCACCAGTGGGTCTTGCCGTGGTGGGCCGACATGAGGTCATAGAACAGGCGGAGGGTGGTGCTGAGATTTTTGTTCATAATTTCTCGATGTTGAGATCCGTTCGGGCCATGCTTTGGGCCGTTTACGTAGTTGGCGCGAGGTGCGGAGATCAATGCTATAATTTAAGCATACTCGAAGACACCTTTGGCCTGTGCTCCCGGCACACTGTTAAGAGCCCGTAAGCCAATATCACGCAAAAGGAGACCTGAATCCATGACAACGGCGCAAGAGATCCTGGAAGCGGCAAGCGCGCTACCAGAGGAAGAGCGGCTCCTCCTGGCTCATAGCCTGTTTGATTCCATCCATGAGATGGATGCGGATGTCGAGCAAGCCTGGATCCAGGAGATTCGCCGACGCTGCGGAGAGATTGATCGGGGCGAGGTGGAGCTCATTCCTGCGGAAGATGTCTTTGAGGAGGCAAGAAGAATACTTTCCTCGCGATGAAAATCCGACTGCATCCACAGGCGAGGGCGGAGCTGCTCAATTCCATGAACTACTACGAAGCCGCGAGACCTGGATTGGGAGATCGCTTCCTTAGTGCCGTTGCGAAGGTGGTTGATAACGCACGGATGTTTCCCACCTCTTTTCCAATATTTGATGACGATTGCCGCAAGGCAGGGCTTCGCCGATTTCCATGCTCCGTCGTGTATCGGATTCGTGATGGTGAGATGCAAGTCGTGTCGGTCTTGCACTCTAGAAGGGATCCCGAGTCCATTCGAAATCGCTGGTAACGGCCCGCACGGGTTACGTCTGCTTTTGCCAAAATGACTGCTGATACTGGAACACGATGATCGCACGAACGATTTTGATCATGGGAATGGCGCTGCTTCTGACAGCATGTAATTCTACGGACATTGGACCAACGCCTGCCACCAACGCAACGCCCCTCGAGCAAATCGAGACCATGTATGCGGGGTACCGCAAGGACTTCCTCGAAGTCAAAGAAATTGCTCCCCAGGGTGTTGCGGACCTTCAGAAATCCAAGGGTGTTGTGCTTGTAGACGTGCGCACGGCTGAAGAACAAGCGGTGTCGATGATTCCCGGCGCTATTACGGCGGAGGCTTTTGCAGCGGCGGAAGAGACGTACCGCGACAAGACGGTGGTCACCTATTGCACGATAGGGGCGCGGAGCGGCGTCTACGCGGACGAGCTGCGCCAGAAAGGTTTTGATGTCTTCAACCTGAAGGGCAGCCTGCTCGCCTGGACCCATGCGGGACTGCCGCTGGAGGATTCCGAGGGCAGAGATACGAAGCGCGTGCACGTCTATGGGAAGACGTGGGACCTGGCGGCGGACGGGTATGAGGCGGTTTGGTAGGGGCATTGACGGCCGTCAGCCCGCACGCCTATCGCTTTCCCACCGCGATCATATCGAGCACCAGCCCGCGATCACCGAAGCCCGTTCCCGCTACGGTGGCCTTTGAGGCCGCGGGGGGGCGCTGCGGATCATAGTACTCGGGGCGAATCTGGTTTAGCGCGGTGCTCGTGTCCTCCGCGGTCACATAGTACGTCGCCTTCACCAGATGAAGAAAATCACTGCCCAGCGGCTCGACGGCCGCCTTTAATTGCGCGAAAATGTCGTGCACCTGACCTGCGGGATCCAGCGCGCCATTCGCGGTAAATCCCTTCGTGTAGATGCGCGAGGGGGAGTTTACCACGGAATAACGACAGTACACATTCGACGGCGTCACATCGGCGGGCCACAAGTGCAGCACCGGGTCGTCACTCTCGCTCGCGTCGGGAATCCAGGCGATCAACTCGATCTCCGTGGGGATTTCGTTGAGCCAGTCCACAAAGGTCATGGGCGGCGCCGCCGCGCCGGGATAGAAAGCCGCCATGGCCTTCTCCGCCACGGGCACCGCGCTTTGGGGCTTCATGTAGGCCTTGAGGTGCACCACGTGTTCCGGGCCAATCTTGTTCAGCGCGAGCACGCCGTGGAGCTGTTCCATCGTGCCCGTGGAGGCTTCCGCCTGATCCTGGGTGTCCTGCTCCGCCATGCCGGAGATGTAAAGGGCGCGGCCTTTCGGCAACACCGCCACATGGGCGATACCGTTCCGCGCGGGCAGCGCCGCACTCGTGTGGCGCGCCACGGATCCCGGCGCTTTGGCATCGTCCACGGAGGCGATCGCGTCCAGCCCCACCAGCGCGGCGGGGTCGGACAGCGCAGCCACCACGAAGGTGACCGCCGGGTGCGCGTTCGGTCCGAGGTGATTCTTCAGCAGCAACTCGGCCTCGCCCACCTGCGCGTTGGTCGAAACGTATACGTTCAGCCGGGCAATCTGCTCCAGGCCCGAGCCCACTTCGCCGAGTACCGTGGCGACATTCTTCACGACCTGCGCCAGTTGCGCGTCCAGCGTATCGCCCACGATCATGCCGCCCGAGTCCACGGGTAACAGTTGCGTCGTGTGGGCCAGGGCCTTGTCCTCCACCAGAACCGCCGTGGCCAGACCCGTGTCCGGGTTCACGCCCGCCGCCTGGTTCGCCGCCTGGGCGATTCCACAGAGTCCGATTGCGATGCCCACGGCACATTTCAATGGATAGGATTTGCTGCGCATGACACGTTTCCTGCCTGGTTGGATTACGATAGCCTTTGGTCGGTACTTCTTATACAATGTGGGAATCGTAAATTGCCACAACGACCAATTTACAGGGAGAGACAAAAGAGTGCGGCATACACCATAGGCGGATGCCACATTCCGTGCTGAATCTACGGGAGTTCACCATGCACATCCTGCGTAATTTATTTTTCGTCATTGCTGTAGTCATCAGTGGCTGCGCCACCACGCCCCGCAACGCCGATTCCACCGGGCTCAGCGCCGATGTGCGACTCGCCGCGCTCTTCACCGACCACATGGTGCTCCAGCGCGACATGAAAATACCCGTATGGGGCTGGGCCGCCCCCGGCGACCGGGTTACGGTGAAGCTTGCCGGGCAAAGCGCCACGGCCAGGGCGGACAAGGATGGCACGTGGATGGCCCGTCTGGCGCCCCTGCCCGCGGGGGGACCCCACACGCTCACGGTCGCGGGGAAAAACACCATCACCCTGAGCGATGTGCTCATCGGCGATGTGTGGATCGCTTCGGGCCAGTCCAACATGTGGTGGCCCGTGCGCAACGGCGATTTCGGGGTGAAAAATCGCGAGGCCGAAATTGCCGCGGCGAACTATCCCAACATCCGCTATATCACCACGCCCCCCGTGACCAGCTTCAGCCCGAAAGATCACGTGGAAACGGCCGGCTGGATCGTGTGCTCGCCGCAGACCGTACCGAACTTCTCCGCTGTCGCGTACTTTTTCGGGCGCGATCTGCACCAGGCGCTCGGTGTGCCCATTGGCCTGGTCCACAGCTCCTGGGGCGGCACCATCTGCGAGGCCTGGTGCAGCGAAGAGGCCCTGCGCGCCCTGCCTGATTTCAAGGTGAAGCTGGACCAGATGGATGCGGAGGCCCCCAACATTCCGAAAGCTGAAGCGGCTTACAAGGAAGCCCTGGCGAAGTGGAACGCCAATCTCGCCACCTATGATAAGGGCCATCAGGACGGGAACCCGATCTGGGCCGCTCCAGAAGTCGATCCGCGCGACTGGCGCACCGCCACGCTGCCCGGTGTGTGGGAAAAGGCGGGCTATGAAGATCTCGACGGTTTCATGTGGTATCGCAAAGTGGTGGAACTCCCCGCGGACTGGGCGGGTAAGGACCTGACCCTCTCCCTCGGACCCGTCAACGACATGGACCGTACCTGGTTCAACGGCACGCTCGTTGGAAAAAACGAGGGTACTCAGTCGGCCACGGTCTTTCGAAACTACTCGGTGCCCGGCGGCGTCGTGAGCGCCGGGACGAACGTTATCGCGGTGCGCGTATACGACATGGGAAACGTGGGCGGGATCTGCGGGATTCCCGACGATCTCTACCTCACCCTCGCCGGTGTGCCCAATGCCCCGAAGATTTCCCTGGCCGGGGAATGGATGAACCGGCCCGGCGCCTATCTGCGGGATATCCCGCCCCAGCCCGCCGCGCCGCTCCTGCGGGAGGGCGATCCCAACGTGCCGGGCGTGCTCTTCAACGCCATGATCAACCCCCTGATCCCCTATGGCGTCAAGGGCGCCATCTGGTATCAGGGCGAAAGCAACGCGGGCCGCGCTTTCCAGTATCGCACGCTCTTTCCCGCCATGATCGCCGACTGGCGCGCGCGGTGGGGCCAGGGCGATTTCCCCTTCCTCTATGTGCAACTGGCGAACTTCATGGCGGTCGCGCCCGATCCCGGTCCCAGCGCCTGGGCGGAGCTGCGCGAGGCCCAGCTCATGACCCTCAAGTCCCCCAATACCGGCATGGCCACCATCATCGACATTGGCGAAGCGGAAGACATCCACCCGCAGAACAAACAGGACGTGGGGCGTCGCCTTTCGCTCTGGGCGCGGCACTACGGTGGCGAGAAGCTCACGTATTCCGGGCCGCTCTACAGCCGCCACAGCACCGAGGGCAACGCAATTCGTATCCACTTCAACCACGTCGGCGGCGGACTCACCACACCCGGCGGCGCGCCTCTCAAGGGCTTCGCCATCGCCGGGGCCGATCAGAAGTTCGTCTGGGCCGACGCCAGCATTGATGGCGACACCGTAGTGGTAACCAGCGCGTCGGTGGTCAGTCCCCTGGCGGTGCGCTACGCCTGGGCCGACAATCCCGTGTGTAATTTGTACAACACGGAGGGACTGCCCGCATCGCCCTTCCGCACGGATACCTGGCCCGGGGTGACGGATGGGAATAAGTAGGAGACTTGACGCGGTATCCCAAATATGGGATAACTAGAGGGTGGCTATGAAAGCGCTCGAATTCCTGGGCGACTCCTTGAAGGTGCTCAAAGCATTCCCGGAGGTGGTTGTCCGGGAGATGGGCTATTCATTGAGCCGCGTTCAATCTGGAGAAACACCGGGAAATACAAAAGCCCCTGAAGGGGTTTAAAGCTTCGGTCATGGAAATTGTTGTTCGCTACGACACCGATACCTTTCGCTCGGTATACATAGCCAGCCTGATTCACCAAGTCTACGTGCTCCATGTGTTCCAGAAGAAATCCACTCACGGTATTAAGGCGCCTCGACACGAAATTGAGCTCATTGAAGCGCGTTTGAGACAAGCGCTGGAAAGAGAGTCCGACTTTGAAAACAAATGAAAACACAGTCCCCGCCGACGGGAATCTGTTCGCGTTACTGGCGCTGCCCGATTCGGACGACCTTCATGCCAAAGCACAACTCGCCAACGCGATTCACCGCACCCTCTCTGAACGCGGCCTGACGCAGTCCGAAGCTGCGGGGCTCATGGGCACTACGCAAGCCAAAGTCAGCGATATCGTGCGTTGTAAGCTGGATGGGTTTTCAATTGATCGCCTGTTTCGCTTTCTTAACGCCTTAGGGCAGGATGTCGAGATCCTGATCGCGCCCAAACCGATGAATCGCGAAGCGCGCGTTCAT
Source organism: Candidatus Hydrogenedentota bacterium (assembly GCA_016791475.1). Classification (NCBI taxonomy): domain Bacteria; kingdom Pseudomonadati; phylum Candidatus Hydrogenedentota; species Candidatus Hydrogenedentota bacterium. The sequence goes on along the minus strand of JAEUWI010000076.1, from coordinate 11,315 downwards.
GTGGCGAGCATAGGCGGGCCGCGTTGACGACCTCAATGCGTACGGCTTGCAATACGCATACCGTCGTGGCATCGTAAATGGAACAGCGAATTGCAGGCAGCAGCCAAGGAGACTCCAATGACGAAACGCGCCCTCTATCTTTTCATTCCCCTCGTCGTGCTCGCCGCCGGTGTGGCTCTCGTTCAGGCCCAGGACGAAGCCATCACACCGGTGCATATCGCGGGCAACATCCACATGCTCGAAGGCAGCGGCGGAAACATCGGCGTATCGGCGGGCGAGGATGGTATCCTCATCGTGGATGACAAGTTCGAGAAAGACGAGCCCCGTGTGCGGGAGTTGCTCAAAGGCATCAACCCCGGGCCGCTGAAGTTTGTGCTCAACACCCACTTCCACGGCGATCACACGGGCGGCAACGCGGCCTTCGGCAAAGAAGCGGTTATCATCGCCCACGAGAACGTCCGGGGACGGCTCAGCACCGACAAACCGAAGGAGGCTTTGCCGGTTGTCACATATGAAGACAAGGTGTCCGTCCACTTCAACGGAGAAGAGATTGAATTGATCCACCTGCCCGCCGGGCATACCGACACCGACAGCGTCGTTTATTTTCGCGGCGCCAATGTCGTCCACATGGGCGACCTCTTCTTTTCCGGGCGATTCCCCTTCATCGACCTCGAAAACGGCGGCACGGTGGAGGGCTACCTCGCCAACGTTGCGAAGGTCCTCGAAACCCTGCCCGACGACGTTAAGATCATCCCGGGGCACGGGCCCCTCTCTACGAAGGCCGATCTACAGAAATTCCACGCCATGATCGACGAGTGCTTCAACACCGTGAAAGCGCAAGTCAACGCCGGCAAGACCATCCAGGATATCCAGGCCCAAGGCGTCCCCGAGCCGTGGAAGGATTGGGGCTGGCGATTCATCAGCGCCGAACGTTGGCTGATTACGCTGCATGCTGCGGCCACGAAGTAGGGATGAAAAGAAGCTGTAGGTTCAGAGATATCAACAGTAGACTGGGATGGAGCTGATTATTGCCCAGATGGTCCAATTTATTAGGCCGCGTTCACCGCGGGTCTATTATGGAAAGGCGCACTCGGAAAATAGCTGAGGCCATTTCTCTGCTTCCAATAGCTGACACAAGGATTCTTGATGTCGGCTGTGGGAATGGGATGCTGGCTCTGAGCATAATGCGACTCAGGCCGGATGTTTACGTTGAGGGCGTCGACATCATGGAATGGCCGAATCCATCTATTCCTGTTCGCTTGTTTGATGGCGTATCGATTCCTGCAGATTCCGGGGAATGGGATTACTGTTTGGTGTCAGATGTGCTACATCATTGTGTTGCTCCAGAAAAGTTCTTGTGCGAAATCGTCAGGGTCTCTGGTAAGGGGTTGATCTTGAAAGATCATCTTGCCGAGACGACATGGGATCGTGTAGTGCTATCGTTCATGGACTGGTTCGGGAATTTCGGGCACGGGGTTGGGTTAAGATACAACTATTGGTCATGGCATCAATGGGAAGCCGAATTCAGTCGAAACGGAGTCGTCCCAACGCTAGTTCAAAATCGCCTAAACCTATATCCATTTCCGTTCAGTATGATGTTTGATCGAAATCTCCATTTTGTGAGTCTTCTGGAGAAGGCCAAGTGCCAAGGCAACGAATCATTACCTTCGATTAGCACGACATATAATGGCCCCCCACCATGACACAAACTAAGCAACCCCAATGGCTAGAGCAGTGGCAAATATTTCGGGATGACGAGCTTTTTCTTTTCAAGGACTGGATTCACCCGAATACACTCGAAGATTTCAGAAGCAAGTCTGTGCTTGAAGCGGGTTGTGGGGGCGGGCAACACACAGGCTTTGTCGCACCTTACGCAGACCATATCGTCGCTGTAGACCTCAACTCAATTGAAGTCGCTATCGAGCGAAACTCTGAGTTTAGTAATATCGATTTTGTTGAGGCGGACATATCGGAGATGAACTTAGGAAGAACCTTTGATGTGGTGTATTCGATTGGGGTAATTCATCACACCGACGACCCAGATAAGACCGTCAGAAATCTCGTGAGTCACGTTAAGCCTGGCGGAAAGTTCATAATTTGGGTATACAGCAAAGAGGGTAACTGGATTGCTGAGAATATTGTGGAGCGAGTGAGACGAGTGTTTGTCAAGGGGTTGTCAGTACGCTCAAAGCTTAAGCTCTCCCAATTTCTCACCACGTTCATGTATGCGCCTATTTACACGATCTACCTGCTACCACTGCGATCTCTTCCCTACTATGAGTATTTTGCGAATTTTCGGAAGCTATCGTTCCGCAGGAACACTCTCAACGTATTTGATAAGCTGAACGCCCCCCAGGTTGTGTTCATTGAACGCCGGAGAGTTCTCAGTTGGTTTCAATATGCACACTTTACAAAGTTGCACTTGGCATCCTACAAGGGTGTGAGTTGGCAGGCCAGCGGTACGTTGATCGATGTCTAATAAGAGATTCCGACACCGATAAGAATCGCATCGGCATTGAAAGTATCCGACGCGTGATTGCTCAACCGAATGATGCGGACGGTATTGAGCGATCCGCCGATTGGGTGGGTAGGAGTCGCACTGATGGTGCAGATATGGGTCGATTTCGTTGAGATGAAACTGTCAACCACGTAGGTCGTTGTTCCAGTCTCATCGAGCGTGTATCCATCGGCGAAAGAGATTGGAAGGACTCCCCACCGCACATCTCCGCTCGTGCCTGCCGAGGCGCTCCACTCTATCGTGAATTTCAGGGGCCGCCCGTCGTAGGAATCGGGGAGGCGGAATTGGAAGTAGGCGGCTTCGGGGCTGGTTTGGTCGAAGGCGAGGGAGCCTGTGGCGACCTGGAAGTTGCGCCAGTTGGCGATGGCGAAAGCGGCACAGGGCAGCGAGGGGTCGGGCATGCCGAGAGAAGCGGGGAGGTAGATGCTCCAGGTGGTGTCCACGCCGGCCACCTCGAGGTCGCCCGCGATGGTCACATTGTCGCCGAAGGTTGCCGCGCCGTCTATGTCCAGGGTGCCGTTGGCGGCGATATTGCCGGATTTATCGAAATCGACGCCACCGTCGGGCGTGCTGTTGAATCCACCGCCGATGCGGAGTTCTTCGAGATAACGGGGGTGGGGGCCGAGGCTTGCGGGCATTGGGCGGACTCCTTGGGGTTTGGTTGGGGTGTTTGTGGTTCTCCTATAAGTAGGGATCGGGCGTTGCAGTTTTTGGATGGCGGAGCGGGCCTAAAGTATTGCGGGGTGGGTCTTATAGGTCTTATGGGTCGTATGGGTCGTATGGGTCGTATGGGTCGTATGAAACCCATCAGAGCCTGACGCCAGAAGCCTGACGCCTGACGCCTGACGCCTGACGCCTGACGCCTGACGCCTGACGCCTGACGCCTGACGCCTGACGCCTGACGACTGAAGCCTCCAGCCTCCAGCCTCCAGCCTATTTTTTTGGATTCTCGTACCAGATGACCCCGAGGCGGTCGCGCTCTTCGCAGGTGAGGACATCGAGGTCGCCGTCCTGATCCATGTCGTATAGCACGACGAGATCGAACTTGGCGCCAGGGGCGCCGCTTATGGCGCGGGGATTCCAGCCGTCGTGGCCCTGCTCAAGATAAAAGAGACCATCCGTGTCGTCCGCGTTTTCGCAGCTTACGGCGATGTCCGGCAGGCGGTCGCCGTTGAGGTCGCCCACGGCGACGCCCTTGCCGGTGCCGACGCCTTCGGGCATGGGGAGCTCGACGGTCTTCCAGTGCTGGTAGGCCAATCGGAGGAAGCCCAGCTTCTTCGTCCCATCGCCTGGCGTGAAGCGCAGCAGCCCGCCGTCGCGGGTGGTGCAGAGCCACTCGGTGGGGCCCGCCACGCTGAACTGGGCGGGGGTGAGGAACATGACCTCGTGGTCCGTGCCGCCCATGGCATGATCGGGCCAGTCCCCGTCGTTGCCGGGATTCTCCAGCCAGCCCGTACCGCGCTTCGGGCCCCTGCGGTCGGTGTAGACCACATCCAGATCACCGTCGTTGTCCATGTCGTGCGAGATCAGGCTCATGACCCAGCTCGCCTCGCGCAGCGGATGCCATTGCCAGGCCGCGAGCTCACGGGGATTTTCCGGGGCCTCAAACCAGCCCATCGCCGCGCCTTCATTTTTCGAGCCCGCCACGAGGTCGATGCCGTGTTTTCCATCGACGTCGATGGGCAGGGAAAACATCCACTGCGCCTTGTTTTCGGCGGCGGGGAGCGCTTCGGTCTTCCAGGCTTCGGCGTTCAGGTAGTCGGCGGGATTGGCCGGCGCCCAGTGGACCCAGATCTTGCGCTCCTTGCCCTCGCTGCAACTGATGACGTCCATCGCGCCGTCGCCGTCGAGATCGGCGAGAACCGCATCCTCCGGCGAGCCCACGCTGCCCACTACCACGCTGGGCCAAGTGTCCTTCACGAGCGCCGGGCCCGGGTTGTGGTAGACGCGGATGGAGCCGCCCTCTTCCCAGCCCGTGGCGATGTCCGGGTGGCCATCGCCGTCGTAGTCCCCCAGGCGCACGCCATCCGCGCCGATGGACGTGTTGTCGATGACGTGCATGGGCCAGGGGTCGCCGGTGGGGGCGGCGGCGAGGGTGAGGAGGAGGGTGGCGATGATCATGACGGGGCCTTTCTTGTTCTTTTCAGGGCACCGACCGAGTATAGCGCATCCTGTGGACGATGTGGATTCGCCGCGGCGAATCCACGTTGTCCACCGACCCGGCGTCACCCCTCGGGATAAAACACATCCACCAGCGACTTGTTCACCCCCGGCGCGCCCATGAAGGGCAAGTTTCGTCCGGTCATGATGGCGTCCATTTTCTTTACTTCCTCGAGGCTGATCTCCTTGATCTCGCCGTGGACGATGGCGCTGTGGATGTGCAGCGATGTCATCTCCAGCAGTTCCGTATTCATCATGGTCCACTTGATGTCGAGGGGGCTGAGGATGACCAGGCCGTGGTTTTCCATGAGGAAGGCGTTGTACTTCTGCAGGAAGGGCAGGAAGTTGTCCGCGAGTTCCTGGGTCAGGGGCTGGGCGAAGGGCACGACGGGCACGGGGCCGACTTCGGTGATGGTCTCGGGAAAGAGGGGCCGCATGAGGTGGTTCACGCCCTTGGTGATGGTGAAGGCGTTGGTGTACGGCGGGTGGCAGTGGACGACCGACTGGATGTCGGGACGCTCGTTGAAGAAGTTGAGGTACATGGGCGTCTCGCCGGTGGGGCGGTTCTTCCCTTCGAGCTTTTCGCCTTTCAGGTTGATGAAGACCACGTCGTCGAACTGGATGTCGCCTTTGTTCATCTGGGTCGGCGTGATCAGGAGGACGTTTTCCTCCATCTTCCAGGCGGCGTTGCCGCCGAATCCGGTGACGTATTTGTTGGCGGCGAGCTGGTGGCACACGCCGATGAAGGTTTTGATTTGGGCAGCGTATTTTTCGAAGTAGCTCATTGGGGGCTCCTGTGGCGTTAGATAGGACGGATTCGACGGATAGGACGGATAGAATCAAATCGGTCCTATCCGTCCTATCGGTCCGATGAATTTGGCTTTAGTGTTGCAGCACCACTTTCAGCGACAGCACTTCCGTGCTGGCCTGGGTCTTGAAGGCTTCGTTGAAGTCCTCCAGGGCGAAGCGGTGCGTTATAAGCGGATCAGGGTTGATGCCGCCGGTTTCGATGAGGCGGATGGCCTCTTCGTAGTCCCTGCGTACGGAGCTGTTGGCTCCGTGGAGATGCAATTCTCGGTAGTGGATTTTGTTGAGGTCGATGGGCTCCAGCGGATCGTCTTTCGACACGCCCGCGAAGAGGGAGAGGTGCCCGCCCAGCGCGAGTAGGTCGATGCCGAGGGGGATAAGGTCCTTTGCGGAGGCCGCGCAGACGACGCCATCGACGCCGAGGCCGCCGGTGTTTTCTTTCATCCAGGCGATGGGGTCCGTGGTGCTGGTGTTCACGAGGTTGTCAAAGGGCAGGCCCAGTTGCTTGATGAGATCGAGGCGGCCCTGGGAGCGGTTCATGATGGTGACCGTCTCCGCGCCCCAGGCTTTCGCCACGAGGCCGTTCAACACGCCGATGATACCCGCGCTGAGAATGACCACATGTTTCATTTCCTCGAAGGGAAAGAAACGCAGGCCATTCACGCAGCAGGAGATGGGCTCCAGCAGCGTGGCGACTTCCTCGCTCATGTCGTCGGGAATGGGAATGAGGCAGCCCTGCTCCACGCCTTCGCGCGGCATGACCATATACTCGGCGAAGCCACCATTCCACGCATAGCCGATGGCCTTGAAGCCTTTCAGGCAGCGAATCTGATGGTGGCGCTTACACGCGGGACACTCGCCACAGCCGATGACGGTCTGCACGGCGTAGCGCTTGCCCAGCTCAATATCGTGGACGCCTTCGCCGAGTTCAACCACGGTGCCCGCGAGTTCGTGGCCGATAATTTGCACGGAGACGGGCTTCTCGCCGCGGAGCACGCGCTGGTCGGTGCCGCAAAGGGCGCTTGCGCCAACCTTGAGGAGCACTTCGCCCAGGCCGGGTTTGGGCTGGGGTACGTCTTGAACTTCGATCACGCCGGGGGCGGTGATGAGGGCTGCTTTCATGGTGGGGTGGCTTTCTGGTTTTGGGAAATCGGACGGATCAGACGGATCGGACCGATCTGCTCTGGGATCTACCCCCCCTTCCCCCCCGCATGCGGGGGGGACCTTCACTGCGGGGAGTGTTGCTTGGTTCTCGAATTCGTCGGGCGTTGGGGGCTTCCGTTTTGCGGTCCCCCCCGCTTGCGGGGGGGTAGGGGGGGTAATCTTCAGTCAAACGTAATCATCGCCTTCATCACGCCATCCTGGTAGCCCGCGACCATATCGAAGGCTTCTTTCGTGCGCTCGAAGGGGAAGTGGTGCGTTACCATGGCCGTGGCGGGCAGGGTGCCGTCTTCGATCTGGTCGATGGTGATGCCGGTGCATTCGTTCTGACGGCGCACGTTCTGGAAGCAGATTTCCTTGCGGCGCATGAGATCGATCTGGAAGGAGATGCGGTCCACTTCGGGAATGCCAATCATCACGAGCTTGCCGCCGGGCGAGAGCATCTGGATGGCCTGGTCCACCGCTTCCTGCTGGCCGCAGCATTCGAAGACGATATCCAGCAGCAGGGGCTCCGCCTCGGCGATGGCCTTCACCGCGTCGAGCTGGTCCACATTGCCCGTCCAGTCCGCGCCCGCCGCTTTAACCATGGCCAGACGCGCATCGATCTTGTCGGTCATGTAGACCTTGCCCACGCCCTGGGCTTTGGCGGGCATGAGTACGCTCATGCCGATGGGGCCGCTGCCGAGGATGCCGATTCGCTTGCCATTGAGATCGCCCGCGAGCTTGCAGGCGTAGACGCCGATCGCCAGGGGCTCACTCAGGACACCCTCTTCCAGCGTGGTCTCGTCCTTGAGCGGGAAGCAGCAGTGCTCCGGCATCACGATGTATTCCGAGAGGCTGCCTTCGGCCTGGCCGGGGCAACCGAGAAATTTCAGCTTGCGGCAGGTGTGGGGGCGACCACCCTTGCACTGGTCGCACTCGAAGCAGGGCATGGCGGGTTCAATCGCCACGCGGTCGCCGACCTTCACATGGGTCACTGCGGGGCCCACGGCCTCCACGACACCCGCGCACTCGTGGCCCACGGCGAAGGGGTACTGCACAACCTGCACGCCGATGCGGCCCGTGGTGTAGTAGTGGACATCGGAACCGCAAACACCAACGCGGGAGATCTTGATGAGCACATCGGTGGGGGCGGCGATCTTCGGATCGGGTACCTCGCGCATTTCCATCGCGCGGATGCCGGTAAGAACCATGGCACGCATGGGCAGGGGCTCCTGATTTCAGGTTGTGGGGGAGAACCACGAACGGACACGAATTTACACGAATTTGGGCGGCAGAGACACCACTCGTTACCACGGTCCTCCGTGGTAATGCAATACCCGTCCGCTTCGCGGACGAGGCGGGGTTCAACTGGGATATCTCAGAAGCCCAGACTCGGCCTTCGCAAGTGTGCCGTAGTAGCGGCATGGTCTGCATTACCATGGCCGGACCGTGGCAAAAAGGCGAATGCACTTGTTAAATGACTCATTTTCGCTTATTATACGTCATAATCAATCAAAATGCAATTCGACATCGATGGGTTTTTGATTGTAAGCGTAGTTATAACAGTTTGTTAGGGTTGGTATTTCCTCATGATTCAACTTGAGCGACACGAGCGCATTCTGGAGCACCTGAATACCCATCGGTTCATTGGCGCGGAGCAGGCCCATGCCCTGATCGGGGCGAGTCCGGCGACGATTCGTCGCGATTTCAATGACCTGGCGGATAAGGGGCTGGCCCAGCGGACGCGGGGTGGTTTGCGGCGGCTGGACCAGGTGGAGGACGGGGCGCTGCCCTACGCCTTTCGCGCGGCGCGCTATTCGGCGGAGAAGGCGGCCATCGCGCGCCGCGCGGTGTCCTTGCTGCAGCCTGGCGACTCCGTATTTGTGGATGGCGGCACGACGACCTATGCGTTGTCGCGATATATCCCAACTTTTCCCTTGACCGTAATTACCAACAGCCTTCGCCTTGCCTCGGCGCTGGGCGAGCGGGCGTCTCAGTTACCGGATCTTCGCGTGCTGCTTTCGGGCGGCGCGCTGCACCCGGAGGCGGGTCTTCTGGTTGGGCCGCAGGCGGTGCGGACGCTTTCGGAGTACCATGCGGACTGGGCTTTTGTGTCGCCCGGCGGCGTGGACAGGGGGGGGATATACAATACCAACGAAGATGCGGCGGCGAGCGAGCGGGTGATGATCCGGAATGCGCGCCAGACGGCGGTTCTCGCGGATCCGGGAAAACTGGGCAAGACATCCCTTTGCCGGATTGTGGGGCTGGACGCGGTACAACGGCTGATCACCACGGCGCCGGGGGCGGCAAGCGACTTGTTGGATTCTCTCGAGGAGGGTGGGGTTGAAATTGAAGTGGTGATGGGTGACGGGTGAAGGGTCTTGTGGGCGCGGCGTATCCACCAGTCTTTTCATCGGACTCATAGGACCTATTCGACCCATTCTCCGGCGCTTCACGCATTGCCGCATTGCAATTTACCAAGTCGTGCGCTACTATTAGGTCTTACTTGTGCAGTCGTCGGGAAAATCAGCAAACGTAAAGGTTCTATCATGCGGATGGAGGGAGATGAACGGCGCCGTTATCCCCGGAGCCGTCGTGGCGTGCCGGTCTTTGAAGACGCGGCGGGTCCCGGTGTTTTGAATCACATCGACAATATCAGCGCGAACGGCGTGTTGTGTCACACGGTCAAGCCGGTGGCGCTCATGACGCGGATGCGGATCGCGCTGGATCTGCCCGCGCCGGCCAATACCCGTATCGATGCCGAGGGCGTGGTGGTGCGTTGCGATCCCGATGATCTGGGGGATGACCACTTCAAAGTGGCGATACTTTTCACGAAGATCGACCCTGAAGAGCACGAGGCCATCCGCAATTTCGTGGAAGAGGATATCGCGCTCCCTCGGGACGCGTTCTAGCCCCGGTGTCCGAGGGTGCGTCAAGTAACCGGCATAAACCGGCACTGGACCGTGTACTCCTCGCGCTGTGCCTCGGGGTGCTCGGCCTCACGGTGCTCTATCCCACGTTACGCCTGATGCTGGAGGCCGTTGCCCACTGGGATGGCTCCCTAATCGGCAGCGGAAAAGCCTGGCCCGCTATTCGCAATACCATCGGTATCAGCCTCGCCTCCGTGGCAGGGGCCGGCATTGTGGGCGTGGCGCTGGCCTTCGTCACCACGCGCTACAGCTTTCCCGGGTCGCGTGTGCTGGCCGCCCTGGCCTATCTGCCCTTCACCCTGCCGCCGCTCGTGGGTGTGCTGAGTTTCTATTACCTCATCGGCAAGGATGGAATCGTCACACGCTTCGCCGATCAGGTGCTGGGATTGCCCGATCTGGTGCTGCCGGGGCCCTGGGCGATCTTGATCATCCACATCTACTCGTTTTATGTCTTCTTCTATGCCATGGCGGGCCCCGCGTTCGCCTCCATGGACCGCTACCAGTTGGAGGCCGCGCGGACGTTGGGCGCTTCCCGGGGCCGTGTGTTCTTCCGCGTGACCCTGCCCCTGTTGCGGCCCGCGCTGGTGGGCGCTTCGCTGCTTACCTTCATGTCTTCCTGCGCCTCGTTCAGCGCACCCTATTTCTTTGGCGGGCGCTTTCCCATGCTCAGCGTGGAAGTGTATGTCGCGCGCAATCAGGACAACCACGGCGCCGCGTTGACCCTGACGGTGATGCTGGCGCTGGTGTCACTGCTGGGGATTGCGTTGTTCCGGTCGTCGCGCCGGGGCGCTTCGGGTTCGGGATCCAAAGGCACGCCCCGGCCTATTGGCAGTGCCAGGGGCAGGATTCTGGCCGGCGCCCTGGCCTGGGGGGCCATCGCCCTGCTGCTCCTGCCCCACGCGACCATTCTCTGGCTTTCCTTTGCGGACTATGAATCGTGGCACACCGAGCTGGTGCCCACGGTCATGACCTTTTCCAACTACACCGAACTCTTCACCAGCCGCAATGCCTTCAGTCCGATTCGCAACAGCCTCTGGATGAGCGCCGTGGCCATGGTGGCGACGCTGGTGATGGCGCTGCCCGCAGCCTATTTGATCGCCCGGAAGCGGCCCGGCGGCGCGTGGCTCAATGTGCTGGTGATGATCCCCTGGGCGCTGCCGGGCACGGTGATCGCCATCAACCTGATCGTGGCCTTCAACGAGCGATGGCTGCCGATCTACGGCACGGTCTGGCTGCTGCCCCTGGCGTATTTTGTGCGCAACATCCCGCTGTTGACGCGGATGGTGGGGGCCTCGCTGGAAACGTTCGACGCGACCTTGATTGAAGCGGGCCGGACGCTGGGCGCGTCGAAGCGCCACTGCTTCCGGCGGATTGTGTTGCCCCTGGTGGCTCCGGCGGCGGGCGCGGGCGCGGCGCTGGTATTCGCCACGTGCCTGGGCGAGTTTGTCGCTTCGATACTGCTCTACCAGCCCTCGAACATTCCGATAGCGGTCAAGATCAATATGGAATGGCGGGCGTCGGTCGGTGCGGCCTTCGCCTACAGCGTGCTGCTCATGGTGCTGGTCGCGGGGACTTTTGGGGTTTCAAGAAGGTTTACCTCGCGACTGATGTGAGCGGGGAACATTATGAGTCTCATGGGTCTTATGGGTCTTATGGGTCTTATGGGTCTTATGGGTCTTATGGGTCTTATGGGTCTTATGGGTCTTATGGGTCTTATGGGTCTTATGGGTCTTATGGGTCTTATGGGTCTTATGGGT
>JAEUWI010000075.1 GCA_016791475.1 Candidatus Hydrogenedentota bacterium | reverse complement strand
TAGGCTGTAGGCTGTAGGCTGTAGGCTGTAGGCTGTAGGCTGTAGGCTGTAGGCTGTAGGCTGTAGGCTGTAGGCTTGTGTGCATACTCTCGATGGGTCTTTGGGTTCCCGTGAATTCGCAGGTTCATCAATAAGGCTTGTTATCATCCCATACGACCCATACGACCCATAAGACCCATTTCCCTCACCCAACGTCCGGGAGTTCCCGATGAACATCGACATCCTCTACACCGAAGACTGCCCCAATGCCCGGGCGGCCATCGCCATGGTTACGGAGACCGTCGCGGCGCTGGGCGTGGATGCCGAAATCCAGGAAGTCCTCGTGCGCGGACCGGAAGAGGCTCGGCGATTGCGTTTTCTGGGTTCGCCGACCATTCTGGTGGATTTCAACGACATCGAGCCGGGTGCCGGCGCACGTACGGATTTTTCTGTCGCCAGCCGCAGCTATGGCGGTGAGGAGCTGCCGCCCCGCGTCATGCTGGAGGCGGCTTTGCTTGGGGGAAGCGCGGCGGGTGAATCGGGAGAAGATGACGGTGCAGCCGATTTCACGCCGGAAGGGGCCGTGGAAACACGGGAGCCGAAACTGATCAATACGCCCATCTGCCCGGGGTGCCTGTCATCGCTGGTTCGATTGGGCATGCACAAAGCCACGGGTGTGGCCCACAACTACCGCGGGCGCGAATACTATTTCTGCAGTCGCGATTGTGTCGATGTCTTCGAGCAGGACCCTGATCGTTGTCTTCGCGAACTGAAAGATTTGATTGTCTGTCCCGTGTGCCTGGGCGAACGGTATCTCCGATCCGCGCGCATGACGCCGGTGGAGGGGAGCATCTACTACATCTGCCGCGCGCCCCGGTGCCAGGAGTATTTCCAGGAGGCACCCGATTTTTACCTGAAACGACTTGCGGGATCTATTAAGAACGCGGGTGTGAAAGATCACGACGGCGTGTCGCTGGGTTGATCCGGCGCGCGCCAGACGCGATAGAGCACGGTAAAGCAGGGGTCGAGGCGGTAGAGGCACAGGGACGTATAGACGAAGGTGTGTGAGATATCCGTCACGCGAACGCGCTCAAACTGGAGTCCCCGCGCCCGCAGGGTTGCTTCGTGTGTTGGTAGTTCTGAAGTCCAGCCGGGTCGGCTGTAGATCACCCAGAGGGTCTCGCCGGGCTTCACCTCCACCCAAGGCGGCACGATGTCCACATGGCCGGATTCCAGATTCAATTGCGGAAAGAACTTCGGCACCACGACCAGTCCCATCCACGGCGGGGAATACATGGCGCGATCGGCGGGCGCCTTGTTCTCCGTTATCCACGCAGCCAGTTCGTAGTCGTTCGGGCGAAAGGGGCGGACCTCGCTCAGGCTATGCCAGAGCACCAACGTGACACTCGCCGACACCGCCGCAACACGCAGCCGTGGAGGGCGGATGATGGAGAGTGCCGCGCCAAAGATGCCAAAAAGAGCAAAGGAGCAAAAGAGCATATAGCGCGTGTTGAAAACCGTGTCCCGTGCGGCGGAAAGCAGCAGAAGGCACAAGGGCGGGATAATGAGCCAACAGGCCAGCAGCAGGAAATTCTGCCAGGGCGTGGCCTCCCACGCTTCGCGCACCGGTTCGCCACGATGCCGCCAGGCCCATCCGCCAAGACCCGCAAGGGCCAGCAACGTCACAATCAGTCCGATCTCTCCCTGAAAAACAGCATGGGGGAGCCAGGCCCCGTCCCAGGTGATGCAGCGGATGAAAATGCGGATAAACTCGCCCCCGCGATCCGTTATGGTGGCGTCGTCCAGCGCCTGATGGTCGATCGTTGTAATCCACCACCCCAGCAGGAGCACAGCGGGCAGATGCCCAAGGGCCCACGGGGCCACGCGCCACGGACGCTTCCCCTGTAGCGCCAGCAGATACACCCCCTGCGCCACGAGGAGAAAAGGCGCAAACAAATGGGTGAGCAGCATGAGCGCCGAGGCGCCATAGTGCAGCATATGCCAGCGCTTTCCGCCGCCATGCCACGCCCGATGGAAGCCATACATGGACGTTGTCGCCAGCAGGAGGAGAAAAGCATAAACGCGTATCTCCTGCCCATAGTAGACGTGGAGGTTCGACAGGCACGCGAGTAAGAGGGCGAACAGGGCCGCAGAGACCCCGAACATGCGTCGCACCAGGGCATAGAGCAGTGCCGCCGCCGCCAGACTGCACAATACTGACGGTACGCGAAGTTGCAGCACGCCCACACCGGCGAGTTTCGTCCAGTAATACTGCACGGCGAAGTACACCGGGGTAATGGGCGGGTCTGTGCGGCGTAGTTCTACAAAGAATTCGCCCAGGGGGCGCTCGCCGAGAAGGTTATGGTAGAGGAGATGCTCGTCATACCACACGTACTCGTCCTGGATATGCCAGATGCGCTCGAGGAGGCCCGCGAAAAGCAGGAGCGCCACGAGGGAAGCTTCCATCCAGCGTGACGTGCAAAACCGATTCCAATTCGTCTCAGCGGGCATTGCGTATCCGGAAAACGTGTGGCGAAGGGATAGGAACGAGCAGGGGCAGAGTGCGGATGCCATTGTGCCATAGGCGATCGCTGTTCTGCGAGGTCACAAGAACGCGCGGTTCATGAACGCTCTTCCCGCGGTCGTTGCGCGAGTCGGTGCGAAATCCAGGTTGAGGGTTGACCGCGCGCGACACGGCTATCGCCGTGAGGGCGGTCCATTCGACATTTCACGACGCTATTCACTATGCTAACCCCATGGCAACCCGCGTCCGCGAAACGCCCCCTGCGGGCGGCCAATACCCGAATGCTACGAAGAGGTCTTTCATGGTTAAGCGTGCTTGTTTGCTTGCGTCCATACTCCTGCTCTCCCTTCCCCTGCTCGCGGAGCAATTGAAACCTGTTCCGCCGAGTGAGGCTGCAGCCACGCTCCACGTACCCGACGATGTGGAAGTGCAGCTCGTCGCTTCCGAACCCCAGGTGGAAGATCCCGTCGCGCTCGCCTTCGACCCGGCGGGCAATCTGTATGTGGTCGAGAATCGCGGCTATCCGAGCGATGAGGCGCTGAATGGGCGGGTAGCCCTATTGAAAGATACCGACGGCGACGGCTACTACGAGACCCGCACAACCTTTGCCGAGGGCTTTTCTTTTCCGAACGGTGTCATGCCCTGGAAGGGCGGCATACTGCTCACCAGCGCACCCACCATCTACTTCCTCAAGGACACGAACGGCGACAATGTGGCCGATGTGCGCGAAGATTTCCTCACGGGTTTCACCCTTGGCGGCTCGACGCAGCTCTATGTGAGCCATCCGACCCTTGGGCTTGATAATTGGCTTTACTTCACCAACGGCTTGAGCGGGGGAGAGGTCATCGATCCCGCCAACCCCGGCGCTCCCGTGAAGATGGGTTCCAACGATCTGCGATTCAACCCGATCACGCGCGCCATCGAGGCCACTTCGGGACAGGCCCAGTTTGGTCAGACCTTTGACAACTACGGACACCGATTCGTTTGTACCAACCGGAAGCATATTTCCCAGGTGGTTATCCAGCACGCCGACCTCGAGCGAAATCCATACGCCGGCCTCCACGAGGTGGAAGATCAGATTGCCGGTCTGGGCAGTGAAACGCGCCTCTACGCGCTGACGGAGGCCACGACCACGGCCTACTCCCATGCGGGTACTTTCACCGCGGCCTGCGGTCTCGTGATCTACCGGGGCACCGCGCTCCCGGAGCCCTACCGCGAAAACGGCTTCACCTGTGACCCCACGAGCAACATCGTCCATCGTACCGTGCTCACCGACAACGGCCCCGCATGGAAGGGACATCGCGGGGAAGAGGGCAAAGAGTTTCTTGCCAGCACGGACAACTGGTTTCGTCCTGTGTTTCTGGCCAACGGCCCGGACGGCGCCCTGTACCTCTGCGATATGTACCGCAAAACCATTGAACACCCCCAGTACCTACCGAAAGACGTGGCCGCCATCACCGATTTTCAGAGCGGACGCAATATGGGCCGCATCTATCGCATCACCGCCAAAGGCGCGGCCCCGGCCCCGCGCAGCTTCACCGCGGATACCGAGCAGGTGGCCGCAGTGGCGAAAAACCTGGAAGCACCCGATGCCTGGCAGCGTGATACCGCCCATCGACTTTTCTTGACCGAGTTGCGTGACGCCCCGGATGCCGCTGCGGTGCTGGAAGCTACCCTGGATAGCAGTCCGGTCGCTTTGGCCCGACTCCATGCACTGGGTCTCCTCTCAGGGCTGAACGCGCTCAAGGAGGAATCCCTACTGAAATCATTAGGCGATCCGGACCGAAATGTCCGCGAACATGCCCTTCGCCTCGCCCGCCCGCTGGCGGTGGATTCGCCCGCTCTGCGGGAGGCTGTTCTGAAGTCCGCCGGAGATGCGGATGCCCGTGTCCGCTTCCAGGCGGCCCTGGCCCTGGGAGACTGGGGCACGCCGGATACCGTCGAGCCGTTGCTTCACATTGCAGCCATGGGTGCGAGCGATTCCTGGATTCGCGCCTCTGTCCTCAGCGGAATTTCCGCCCAGTTACCGGCTTTCGCCACCGCCTTTGTTGCCCTGGACTCTCCCGACGCGGAAGCGCGCCTTCCCTGGATGGAACCCCTCGCAAGGATGATGGCCCAGAGCCAGCCTGCCGAAGCCACCACGACATTCCTGGCTCAGTTGCTGGGCCCCGCCCTGGATGACGAGCCCCTTCTGCGCGCGATTGCGGTTGCCGGGGTCGCCGAAGGAATCCGAAGAAATTCTGCCTATGATGGAACTGTGCCCGCACTCAGTCATGTCGCCACCCTGACCGCCGGTAATCCTGCGGGCGTTAGCGCGCTCGCCGCCCTGTTGGAGGGCAGTCAAATTCTCGCCACGGACACCGGGGCGCCGATTGATGCACGCCTTCGAGCCATCGGGCTGCTGGGCTACGCGAGCTTTGATCAAGCCGGCGACCGCCTGGCGGGCCTGCTGCACCCCCGGGAAACCCAGGAAATACACCAGGCCGCCGTGCAGGCCCTCAGCATGATGTCCGATCCTCGCGTGGGCGAACGCCTGGCCGACGGCGACGCCTGGGGGCTGTATACAACCCCCATCCGCAAGGCGGCCCTCGACGCGCTTCTTTCCCGGCCCGAGCGCACCGCCGTGTTTATCTCGGCCCTGGAGTCGGGGGCCATACCTCCGTGGTCCATTGACCCCGTCAGCCGAAATCAGCTTTCCAACCATCGCGACGCCGATCTGCAGGCCCGCGCCAAGGCCGTCTTCAGCACCATCCAGACGACCGACCGCAACGCGGTCTACGAAGACTTCAAATCGGTCCTCGCCATGACACCCAACGCGATCGCAGGGCGTGAGGTATTCAAGAATAACTGTGCGCGGTGCCACCGTTTCGGTGAAGACGGCTACGACGTCGGGCCCGACCTTACCGGTATCCGGAGCCAGCCCCGTGAGTCCATCCTGCTCCACATTATCAAGCCCAACATCGAAGTACTGCCCGGCTTTGAGAACTTCGTGGTGGAAACCACGGATCTGGAGACCTACTCCGGAATCATCGTGGCGGAGAACGAAAGCAGCGTCACCATCCGGGGCGCCCTTGGCGTGGAGAATACGGTCAATCGGGAAAACATCGACCGCATGTCCTCCGCCAGCCTCTCCCTCATGCCGGAAGAACTCGAAAAGGTCATGACCCGGCAGGAAATGCGGGATTTGATCGGCTTTCTCAAGGGCGAGTGAGATCCACGTCTACACGTTCAAGTTCGTTTCGATAAAAACCTCGGGCCGCGCATTTCGAAATCGGCGCACGGTCTCCACGGAGATGTTGTCGCAACCCTTGATGCCGACCTTTTTCAGCGAGCTGATGTCCACCAGCCGCATCAGCCCCTCATTGGTCACCGCGGTATAGGCGATCCCGATCTCTTCGATGTTCGGGATCTGGCGAAAGCCCTCCATGCCCGCGTCGGTGATTTTCGTGCCCTCCAGCCAGACCCGTTTCAGCGATTTGATCGACTGTATTTTGGCCAGGCCTTCGTCGGTAAGGGAGGTATAGCTCAGGAAGAGATCCTGCAGGTTTCGGTGCTTGGCGATCTCTGCGATTCCCCGATCACTGATGCCCGCCGTGTCGTCAAGACTCAAAAACGTCAGGCGCTCCATAGCGGGCAGGGTCATAAGCCACTCGTCATTCAAATCCGCTTTGTCCGCATCGATGTGCCCAAGAAAAGGCTGTTGTCCGATAAAGCGTCGGCCGGGTTCGCCCAGGGTCGTGCCGATGATGGAGATCTCCCGGATGGAAGTCATGCGCCGCAACTGCGCAAACCCTTCCGGCCCGACCCGCGTATTGTCAATACTCAGCTTGAACATGCCCGTAAGGTGGCCGATCTGCGCCATGCCCGCATCGCCCACGGGGCAGTCGTGCAGGTCCAGGGACTGGAGGGCATTGGCCCCCAGGCGCTTCAGGGCCCCTATGTTCGCGGATTGGCCCGGATTGAACACCAGTCGCGCCTCCTTGCCCGCGGGGATGGTCACTTTTCCTTTCGCCTCGCCGTGCTCCACCCAGGCGCCCACGTCCGCACCAATGCTGGCGGCGGCAAAGGCCCAGTCGCGGATGAAGAGCGTTCCGAGACTCGCGTCCGCGGGAAAGCGAAGCGTTCGCTCTTTCGGCGCATCCATCGTGAGGATCGCGGGGCCGGCCGGGGCCTCATAGGAGCTGTAGAAGGTCCAGCACGTGTAGAGAAGCGTCACGGCAAAGCACGCCACAATAGCACGCTTCAGGACCTCCGGAGAGATCAGGGGCTTGCGCGGTTTAATCTCCTCGGGCGCAGTTTTCTCGTCGCGGCGCGACCGGGGTATCTGGGCCTTGAGGATAGCGCCGCGCGGGTCCTTGTGCACGATCGTCACGTGATCGCAAAGCATCTCCGCCTCTTCCTCTTTGCCGATTCGCGCCAGGCACATGGCCCGGTTGAGCATGATTTCCTTGTCGGATTTGTAGGAGAGGGAAAGGTCGTCAAAAAGGCGCAGGGCTTCCCGGAATCGCTCCTGCTGAAACAGGCTCTGGGCATCGCGAAACTTCTGTACGGTCTTAAGATCGGACATCATCTACTTCCCGCTTGGAACAGCCACTGCCTTGGGGCCGTTCTACTGTTTTCCCAAGGCTAGTATGTCCCATTTTATCGCCGATGTCCAGCCGTCGCGGCCCGAAAGAATTTGCATCAAAAATTCAGAGACTGCGGAAGCATGGATCGGGGGATTTCCAGCCCCGGCCCATGCAACGCGGTTGCATGGAACAAAAAAAGGGTGGAGAATACTTCCCGCCTGGAGGTTCGCCAGACGCTGGTGATTACATGGTGCTCTCAATGTGATTAGACGGTCGCGCCGCCGTCCGCGACCAATCAAGGAAAGGGCCGGATTGTCGGGAGGGTGTGCTACACTGGAGAAAAGTTATAGCGCGGGCCAATCGCCTCGATGAAGCCCGCCTCTGAATTCAAAGAGAGGAGTTTGGCCGAATGGCATTGCCGAAACGTGTTCTGATTGTGGACGATGACGAAAGCGTACGCCTTTTTGTCGCCGGCGTCATGGAGGCGGAGGGGTGGGAGAGCATAGAAGCCCTCAATGGTCAGCAGGCCATTGACCGCGCCGAGGCGGAGAAACCGGACCTCATTGTACTCGATGTGAACATGCCGGTCATGGACGGATTCACCGCCTTCAGAATGCTCCGCGAATCCCCTTTTACCGAAACGATACCCATCATCATGCTCACGGCGGTCAACGAGGAAGAGGGGACGGCCTACAATGTAGATCGGATGGAAGAGGAATTCGGCGTCAAGGGTCCCGAGGGCTTTGTGGACAAGCCCGTCGATCCCGTGTTTCTGCTTCAAAGTGTCCTGGGGGTGATCGGCTGATGCCCGTCTGCGAACTCGTCATTCTCAAAGCGGCGGGGGATGTGGAACGCTATACGATTCCCGAGGGCGGTATACGCGTGGGGCGGGGCGAGGATAATGGAATCACGCTGAGTTCGAAGCATGCATCCCGCTACCATGCGCGGTTCTGGGTTGAGGACGGCATCCTGCGCTTCGAAGATCTCGGCTCGCGAAACGGCGTCGAAGTGAACGGCGTGCGCAGGGAAGATGGCGCCCTCGCCGACGGGGACCGGATCATCATCGGCGGGCAGGAGATCCGGGTGGAGATCGCGGCCGAGTCGGGCTTTGGGCGCGCCGCCATAACCCGCGAACAGGCCGCCGCCCTTCGAGAGTCCATCATTCGGGAGGCGGGCGACGAACGCCTCATGGTGCTCTATCGCGCGGCCAACTTACTTGGAGAGGTATTTGACCTCGACGAATTGCTGGACAAAATCCTGCGACTGATTTTCCAGGCGCTGCCCGTGAGGCGCGGTTATATTCTCACCCTGGGCGGGGTGGACAAGCGGCCGGAGATTCGCGCCGCACTGTCCCAGGGCGGTGCCGAAGAGGGCCCCCCACTGAGCCACACCTTGATCCAGCATGTTTTTGACAATGCCGAAGCCATACTCACCAATGACGCCCGGTCAGACAGTCGCTTCGGGCGTGCCGAGAGCATCATGGGCCACGATATCCACGCCGCCATGTGCGCCCCTCTCCACGGGCGAAGCGCCGTTGCCGGTGTGATCTATGTGGACGTGGGCAATACGAGTACTCCCCTGGGAGAATCCGACTTGGAGCTCCTCTCCGCCGTCGCCCAGGTGGTGGGCGTTGCGGTGGAAAACGCCCGGCTCTATCAGGAGAATATGGAGCGGGAACGGCTCGCCGCCATCGGCATGGCGACCGCCGGGCTGGGGCACTGCATCAAGAACATTCTTACGGGGATTCGCGGTGGCGCCCAGTTCATCAATATGGCTATCGAGAAGCAGGATTTCAAATACATGGACCGGGGCTGGCCTATTCTTCGGGGCGCCATGGACCGCATCGACCGGCTCGTGATGAACATGCTCGTATTCTCCAAGGATCGACGTCCCGACCGTGCGCGGACGGACATTAACGTAATCGTCCGCGACGTGCTGGCCCTCTTTGAAGAGCGGGCGAGAAAGTACAAAGTCGGCCTGAGTTTTGAGCCCGACCCCGTGGGTATAGCGAATGTTGACGCTCAGGGCATCTACCGGGTGGTGCTCAATCTCGTGGTTAACGCCGTGGAGGCATGCGAGCACAACGAAGGCGCCGTTTCCGTAACCTGCGTCTGCACGGACCAGGGATGTACCATACGGATCGCCGACACGGGCATAGGGATTCCCGAGGAGATCGTGCCTCACCTCTCCCAGGCCTTCATCAGTAGCAAGGGCAGCGGAGGAACAGGTCTCGGCCTCGCCTGCAGCTATAAAATTGTCCGGGAGCACGGCGGCGATATCCAGGTGAAGAGCCAGCCCGGATCGGGTACCGTGCTGACGGTCTATATCCCCGAACAGCAACGAATCACCCAGCAGCTCCACAGGGCCACGGCCGGGAAAAAAACATGAGGAATGGAAGAACTTGTCTCGATACGGAAGTCCCATCATTGCCGTACGTCGGGGGGCGTACTTACTTCTCGTCGCGGCGCTTACCTTTGCGGGCGGCCGCCCGACCCAGGGGGAGGAGACCGGCGTGAAAGCCGACAATACCCCCACGGTTGGCGCACCCCTGACCGTTAAAGAGCGCCGCATGGAGTTGTCGGGCTGCGCCGTCGTCGATGGCGGCGTGCTCGTGGTGGAGGATGAATTGATCGGCGCGGTTCTCCTCCTCGAGCACTTGCGCGCGGCCCCCCTGGAACTTTCCACGGTGAAGCTGGAGCGAAAGAAGAAGGCGCGCGCGCCCTACGCGGATGCTTTCAAACTCTTTCCTTTTCAAGACTTCGAAGACATCGCGAGCGATGGCGCCACGCAGGTGTATTTCATCGGTTCACATCAGGGAAAAGACGGGGAGCGCCGGCCGGATCGCGAGTTTCTTCTCCACGGGGAATGGGACGAGAAGGATCGGGAACTCAAGGTCGTCGGTGAACAGTATGGACTGCTGGAGATGATTGCGCCCGCCCTTGAGCGCCTGGGGTGCGCCGTGGGACTCAGCGCGACCGAGGTCAACCCCAATCTGAACATTGAAGGACTCGCCCTGAACGGCGCACAGCTATTCATCGGGTTTCGCGCTCCACTTACGGCCGATGGAAAGGCCATCCTCCTCTCCACGGCCGCGACTTCGGCCCTGGCGGGCAAGGGGACCGTGGACCATGCGGTCATGGAGCTGGATGGCGGCGGAATCCGCGCCCTCGACTGGGATCCCGTGCGCGGTCGACTTCTTATCATAAGTGGCGCCTCCGGCGAAGCATCGGGGGGAGCCCCATCGGCCGCCCTTTGGGAATACGACCCCGCAACCGGGGTAACGAGTAAAATGCTGGAGTTCGAGCCGGAACTCGCCCGGAAAAGTCCCGAAGGGGTCTGCCGCCTGCCCGAGCAAGCCGGTGGCCGACTGCTCGTCGTGCTGGATGGTGAGGGAAGCGAGTCGGGTGCGGAGTTCATAGAAATCGAAGACTAAACGGCTCCGGCGGGGTCGCAAAAGTTTGAAAACACGCGCCTTGCCAGTGCACCATGAATCCCAGCGAGTCACAACGGCAAACCAACAACATTTGACGAGGAATCTCAATTCATGCGAGTGAAACGTAGCTTCTGCAAGACCCTGAGCGCTTTCGCCTGGGCGACACTTTTCATCGGAGGTTCTCTGAACGCCCCGGCGCAGGCCGAGGAGTGGGTGCAGTTTCGCGGCCCGAACAGTGCCGGCATCAGCACCGCCACTGGGTTGCCCACCACCTGGGCTAGCGACCAGAACGTGGTCTGGAGCACCAAACTCCCCGGCCCCGGAGGTTCCAGCCCCATCATCGTCGGGGACAAGATTTTTGTCACCAGTTACACCGGCTATGCCGAGTCCATCGAGAACCCGGGCGATATGAATAACCTCGTCCGCCACTTGATCTGCCTTGAACGCGGCTCCGGCAAGATTCTCTGGACAAAAGAGTTCAAGGCAAAGATGCCGGAGTCCGAATATGTGGGCGGAAACAACACCCGTCACGGTTACGCCACCAGCACACCCGTCAGCGACGGCAAGAGCCTGTTTGTGTTCTTCGGAATTTCCGGCTTTTATGCTTTCGACTTGGACGGCAATCCCCTCTGGGAAGCCGATCTGGGTTCGGCCACGGACGGCTGGGGTTCTGCTACCTCCCCGATTCTCTACAAGAACACGGTTATCGTGAATGCCGGTGTCGAAAGTGAAAAGCTTGTCGCCCTCGACAAGGCCACGGGCAAGGTCGTCTGGAGCACGGGTGGCATGACCAAGACCTGGGCCTCGCCGGTTCTCGTGGACGTGGGCGGAGCCACCGAACTGGTGCTCAGCCTTCCCGAAAAGCTGGCGGGCTATGACCCCGAAACGGGCAAGGAACTCTGGTTTTGCAAGGGCGTGCCCGACTTCTACGTGTGCCCTTCCGTTGTTGCGGGCGACGGCGTGGTCTATGCCACGGGTGGCCGCAAGTCCGCCACCCTCGCGGTGCGCGCCGGCGGCCGGGGCGACGTGTCCGGCAGCCACGTCCTCTGGACCGTCGAAAAGGGCAACAATGTCACCTCACCGGTGCTTCTCGACGGATACCTCTACTGGCTCCATGAGTCCCGCGGCGTCGCCTACTGCGTGGATGTGAAGACGGGCGCCGTCGTTTACGAAGGCGAACTGGATCCGAAGCCGGGCCTCCTCTACGCGTCCATCACCGCTGTTGACGGCAAGCTCTATGCCCCTTCGCAGACCGGTGGCACCTACGTGCTCGCGGCCAAACCCCAGTTTGAGCAACTCGCCGTCAACAAGTTCGCCGACGATCCGTCCCGCGTGAATGCCACGATCGCCGTATCGAACAATCAGTTTATCCTGCGCACCGATCAGGCCATTTACTGCATCGGGCAGTAAGTCCACCAAAACAATTCATTTCAGGAGGCGCCTCCAAGTGGGGCGCCTCTTTCGTTTCACCCGGTATCAGTTATTGGGGCGGCGGTTGAGCATGATGAGGAGGGCGCCCACCACGCCCGTGGCAATCCAGACCCAGGAGGGAACCCCCGCATTCGCCAGAGCGAGGGGCGCAAGAATCGCCACAAGCAACAGGAGCCAGCCAAGCAACGTCATCATGTTCGAGTATCCTCCGGGGTAAAAGTGCTAGAAATCGGCGATCAAGCCGCCTGATCGGCGCCAGTATAGTCGGCGCCTTTGCCGGGTTCAACCCTTGGAATGACAAGGGCTTTCGGGTACAATGCGTTTATGGATTGTGGGTACGGATAGGCGGTCATGGAACCAAAAGCGCGCATTCGCGAGTTAGAAGGCAAGGTGGCCGAATTGACCGCCCTCGTGGCGCGCTATTCCGCCGAAGATGCCGCCCGCGCACTGGAGCGCCATGGCGCTGAACACCACCTCGCAGACGGTGTGCTCAGGACCGTGGATCAGGTCCTGCTGGGAGAGCGCGACGAGGCTATCGAGAGCCACGTCGGCGCCGTGTGGGTCAGCCGCCTCGCCGCCGTCGTCATCATGATGGCCCTGGCCATGGCGGCCCGAACCACCTTCGCCTATCAG
The DNA here is from genome assembly GCA_016791475.1 of Candidatus Hydrogenedentota bacterium. Taxonomy (NCBI): domain Bacteria; kingdom Pseudomonadati; phylum Candidatus Hydrogenedentota; species Candidatus Hydrogenedentota bacterium. The sequence continues at coordinate 16,476 of JAEUWI010000075.1, read as the reverse complement.
GAAATCGAAGAAATCGGCAAGGCCCTGATCGGCTATGGAATCGCCGCCGTCTTCATCGGTTACGGACTCTTTTTCGAGCGGAAGCGCGACCTCTTCGCCCAGGCCGTGCTCGGCTGCGGTCTCGCCGTCCTCTATTTCACCACCTACGCCATCTTCTTTGTCCCGGAAATGCAACTCCTCGACGCGCCCCTCTGGGGCGTACCCGTCTCCGTCGCCTGTCTCGCCGGCGTGCTCATCATGGCCCACGTGCGCTCCAGCGAGACGGTCGCCGGTGTGGCCCTCTTTCTGGCCTACTACACCGTCTACGCGAGCTGCATCCTCGCGCCCTCAACGGAAAGCCTCTGCCACGCCGCCGCCACCTGTGCGCTTCTCGCCCTTATCGCCCTCGTCTACCAGGAAAGCCACCGCTGGCTCATGTTCTCCTGGGCCGTCGTGATCGCCACCTACGTCACCTATGGCTACTGCTTTCTAAGGCAGCCCGCCGTCGTACCCATGGATGGGAGGACCTATTTCTGGGTCGCCACCGGCCTCCTGACCGCTTTTTTCCTCCTCTTCGCCCTCACCTCCATCGCCGGTCGTCGGCGGGGGGGCTACTACCGTCCCATGGCCGCCCCGCTGGCCGCGGCAAACATGGCGGCCTACTATTTCTACGCACTCCAATCGGTCCAGGCTTTCTACCCGGAGGGCGCTTGGATCTTCCAGGCGGGCCTCGCGCTGGTGCTCTTTCTGGTCGCGCTGCTCGCCGAGACACGGGGGCAACGGAGCAACCTGCTCTTTCAGGTCTACATCCTGGGTGGCGTCGTCGTCACCAGTCTGGCCCTCCACGCCGCTCTCCCATTGGCCTACTTCCTGATCGCCATGGCCCTGGAGTGTCTCGTCCTCACGCTGTTTTTCCAGCGCTCCGGCGTTGTCGGATTCAAGGTGATCGAACTGGCCCTCATGCTGGCCACCGGCGGAGCGGCCCTGGCCGCCGCCGGACTGGTCGCCCCCGTGCACTTCGGCGGATGGCAGATGCCCGCCAACCGCTTCTGCGCCTGGGGTATCAGCCTCCTCTTCGTGCTCAACGCCTGGCTCTACGAAAAATTCACCACCGCCCGTGCGCCGGAGCAACGCACCCGGAGCGGACACTGGTTTCTGGCGGACTCGCGCCTTGACTGGGACGGCTCCGCAATGGCCATGGCCCATGCGGCCTGCGGCGCCTTCGTGTTGCTGACCATGACCATAATCGAGCTCAGTGAAACCCCGGAATTGCCCTTTGTCCTCGGTGCCCAGGCGTTTGTGGTATGGATGCTCGGACTGATCCTGTTGACGCCTCAGGTCTGCGTCGGCGCCGTCCTGCTTCTGGTGGCGGCCCACGCCTGCTACCACGTTTTTCTCTATCTGCCGCTCGAAAACTTCGCCAGACAGCAGAATTACATCGCCTACACGGTGGCCCTGGGCGTGCTCACCTATCTCGGCGGGCACGGCTGGGAGCGTTACCTGCTCCGTTTCCGGAAGGAGGAAAGCGATCTCGAGCACCATCTTATCGTCGCGGTACCCTTTCTCATCGGCACGACCCTTCTGGCAAACCTCCTGACCCGTGAACTCAATCCCCTTCACGTGCCCGCGGCCCAGGGCGCCCTCGGTGTGGGCCTCGTTCTCCTCGGCAGCTTCAACCGCTATACGGGCGTGAAGGCTTCCGGCATCCTCGCCATGATGTTTGCCATACACAGCTTCTACACCGGTTTGAATCATCCCGTCAGTCCGCTGGACAAGGAACCCCTGTTCCTCGTCTACTTCGCCCTTTTCCTCGCCACCTGCATGGGCGCGGAGCGGCTCTTCGCCTTTCGAAAGATGCACGGCGCCGCCGGAACACGGATCGAAGACGCCCTCCGTACTCTCCTCGTTTGGATGGCCATGGTGCTTGGACTCCTCGGCCTCTACCGCTGGAGTTCGGCGGAGAACCTCGTTTTCTACCTTCTGGCCTACGCCGTCATCGTCCTCGGCCTGGGCGTGGTCTTTCGCGAGAGTCGCTATCGCTGGGGCGCACTACTCCTCTTCGGCGTGGTCACCTATCGCGCCTTCACTCAGTTTCAGGATCTTCCGCCGGTCTATCAGGTCCTCGTTTTCGGCGTGCCCGGTATCGTGCTGATCATCGTTTCCTGGGCCTATTCCCGCCGCATCGCCCGGTTCAGAAAGGCGGCCCGGGAAAAAGCCGCAGCGCGCACGTCCCATGGCTAGTGACGAGGAGACTGCCCGTAGAATCTGCGCGCGCCTGCGCGGCGCCGGATTCAGGGCGCTCTTCGCGGGCGGATGTGTTCGGGATCGGCTCCGTGGAGAGCAACCCAAAGACTTCGACATCGCCACCGATGCCCCCGCGTCGGAAGTAATGGCACTCTTTCATCACACCGTCGCGGTGGGTGCCGCCTTCGGTGTTATCATCGTCGTGGAAGAGGGCCAGCACTTCGAAGTGGCCACCTTTCGCAAGGACGGCCCCTATCTCGACGGTCGCCGTCCCAGCACCGTCGCGTTTGTGGATGAAGTCGAAGATGCAAAGCGCCGGGATTTCACCATTAACGCCCTCTTTTTCGATCCGGAGACGGATGAGGTTCTGGATTATGTGGGCGGCCGAGACGACTTGGCACGGGGCTTGATCCGCTGCGTCGGCGAACCCGAAGCCCGGTTCAACGAGGATCATCTTCGCCTCCTTCGCGCCGTCCGCTTCGCCGCGCGCTTCGGCTTTGATATCGAGGAGAAGACGCGGTCCGCCATGGTCGCCCAGGCGGCCACCATCCAGAAGACCAGCGCCGAGCGGATTCGCGACGAGCTTGAGAAGATGCTCTGCGGTCCGCACCCCGAGCGCAGTCTGCGCCTGCTCGATGAGACCGGCCTGCTGCGCGAGATTCTGCCCGAGATCGCCGCCATGAAAGGGGTTGAGCAGCCCCCGGAGTTTCACCCGGAGGGCGACGTATTCGTTCACACCCTGCTGCTCCTTCAGCACAAGCCGGAGCCTTGCAGCGTTACCCTCGCCTTCGGTGCGCTCCTGCACGATGTGGGCAAGCCGCCTACCCAGACCTTCGAAGATCGCATTCGCTTCAATGAGCACGAGCGGGTTGGCGCGAAAATGGCCGAGACCATCTGCCGTCGCCTGCGCATGTCCAATGACGAGACCGAGCGCATCACCTGGCTCGTGGCCCAGCACATGCGCCTCGCCAGCATCCCCCAGATGCGCGAAAGCCGCCGCAAGCGTTTCGTCCGCGAAGAAGGCTTCGACGAACTCCTGGCCCTCTGCCGCCTGGATTGCCTCGCGAGCCACGGTCACCTCGAAACCATCGAATGGATCGAGGACTACCGCCGAAACCTGCCGGAAGAAGCCCTGCGGCCCGAGCCGCTGCTTACCGGCAAGGACCTGATCGCCATGGGCCACACACCCGGCCCGCAATTCAAGGAAGTGCTCCAGGCCGTGGAAGACGCCCAGTTGGAGGGCGTGATCAGCACGGCGGAAGAGGCGCGGGACATGGCATCGGACATGCTGGCAGGGTAGAGGGCATGGACAAGCGGTATTACGTAGATATCATCGCGAGCAAGCGAAACGGAACCCTCTACACGGGGATGTCAGAACTCGCAAACCGAGCCCCCGGCGCCTCAATCCAGCTGATTTAAATCTTCCCCATCCCGGCCAACAAAATGGCGCTTGGTGTAAAGGAAGAAACCCAGGAGCAGGCACCCCCACAGCGGCGTGGCCCATAGTACAACGGACTGCATGGTGCCTCCTTCGATGAAGGAACGCATGACTTCCAATTGTTTCTCAGGCATGCCCATGGCCGTGTAGAAATCCATCAGATTGCCTCGGGAAAAAGTTACAAAGGCCGAGGTTCCCCAAAACAACACCAGGGCTACGGTGCCCCACCAGGCCAGGGGCTGAAGGCGGTAGCAACCGCGAGCGAGCACGGCACAGCAAAGGGAGAAGGACACGATGGCTACGGCGCCGGGTATTCCCGTCAACACCGTACCGAAGAAGGGCGTCGCCCAATGGTAGGCCGCCATGGAGAGTATGAGCACGGAATAGCTGCCCAGCAGAATCACCTGTATGAGGACGGGAAGGGGACAGGCATCGGTCCAGCTCGGCTCTGGATTGGTGTACTCACAGGTCGCTTTTACATTTTTGCCGGCGTATACCAGCAGTAGCGTCCCGGGTATCAAAATGTAGATTACGAAAGAGAACAAGAACATGGTCACCGCCATGATCTTCCCGCTACCGGGGGGCATACCGCCCTGACGCTCCATCTGCTCCATCATGTCGCCCATAAAAAACAGCATGGTGATTGTTCCCAGCCCGCCACACACCAGACCAATCCAGGAAGCGGCCAGGGTCAGTGAACGGGCCCAGCGCCGCGCCTTGAATGAACCGTAGCCCATGGAAATAAACCAGGCCCCAATCAGGCCATAGATCAGACCGCCCATCGCTATGGAGCCGGCCTGCATGCCCTGTTGTTCGGCGGCCTCTCCCATCATCGCAATTGTGGCCAGTCCCGCGACTATGATGAGTGTCGCAAGAAGTCCGGCAAGCAGGCCAAGACAGAGTTGAATAATGCCAAAGGTCACCAGAAGCGTCGTGCGGTTCTGGAAGTGCGGCGTGTTGGGCGCTGCGGTGAATTCGCTCATGGTGAGAACTCCCTCGTGGGTTGGGCGGCGGCGAGCGACCGTCCGCAGGCTCAAACTCGGCCCCCGAGACAGCGCTGCCGCACCCTTTCACTGTAGACCTCCCGCATGAAATCTGCAAGGGAATTCTCGCACGTACGGCAACGGCAGACGGGAAGGCGAAGCACGAGCACCGAGAAGGAAAGGACACTAAACAATTGAAATTCCGCCGGGCTTTCCTTATCGTGAAGTTCTGGCCAATGGAACCGCTGCAAACGAGGGCAACCGCCATGCGCATCTACACTCTTCTTCTGACGGCGCTTCTGCTCGTCCCGAAATTGGTTGCCCACGCCGCCACCGTGGATGAACTCATCGCGCTTGCCGGAAACGCGCCCTCCGACGCCGTGCGTTTGGTAATGCTGCGCCGGCTTTCAGCGCACCCCGATATTACGGACCTGCAACGCGATGAAGCAAGAAGGTTCACGGGCGAGGTCGCGCGCTACCTGGATCCGGGCAAGGATCGCATGTACTACTTCGACAAGTCTATCCTCGATCACGATGACTACGATTTCGGCGTTGCGCCCGATTCGCCCCTCTATCCTTTGACCCATCTGTATCGCGCTCGAATGCTCGCGTGGGTAACCCTGGAATACGGCGGCTACTGGAAGGACCCGGAAGTGCGCCGAGCCCGGCTGGACAAGGTCCGGACAGTGTTCGAGCAGGCGCGAGATGCCTTTCCTGAGGAACCCCTGGCGCGGATGTATCTCGGTGATATTGTGGAGTCCAAGTCTTTCTACAAGACTCCCGACAACGTTCCCGACTGGGCCGTCGCCCAGCGGGAAGGTCTCGAACGCCTTACCGACATAATCCACTGGTGGATCGATCACCGCCAGCGTGAGGACGGCCAGTATGGCGGCGGCTGGGGTGACGATTGCGAGATGTGGCGTTTCTGGACGCCTGTTATCATGGGGTTTGAGGACCCAAAGATCCGGGCGGCCCAGGAAAAGCTCTCCAGAGCCCTGCTGGATCAGGACCATATGCGCGGCGGCTACACCCGCAACGTGCACGATGTGGAGCACACATCGGAGGACAGCTCCGACGTTCTTACACCCATGCTGCATCTTGCGCCCGACAGTGCCGAGTGGGCGCGTCGTTCCATGCGCCTCGTGGAGCTGAGCGAGTCCCTTTGGATGGGCCGCAATGAACGCGGACACCTTCAGTACAAGAGCACCTACTTTTCCGTGGATACCGTCGATTCTTCTCCGAAGCGTGCCTGCGATACGGTTTACCATCCGCGCGTGCTGCAGCCCGTTTCGCTAATTTGGCAGCGAAATCACAACCCGGAGCTCACGAAACTTTTCAGCGATTGGATGGACACCTGGGTCGATGCCGCGGCCCGCGAAGAGCGCGGCAAGCCGGCCGGGGTGATTCCCAGCGCGATCCACTGGCCGGACGGCGCAATTGGCGGCGTGGGGGAGCACTGGTGGGACCCGGAGAACCACGACAAAGATCCGCTCTACGTATTTCCGAGCGCCATGAGCCAGTTGACCCATTTGCTCCTACTGACCTGGCACATCACCGGCGATGAAAAGTATCTCGCACCCATCCGCAGCATGGCGGCGCTTCGCCAAGCCTGGGAGCAAAATCCGGTCGAGCATCCCGAGCCGGGATCGGCGCCATGGTGTGGCATGAAGATGGGCGACCAGTCCAGCGTGCTTTCCAAATATCGCATGCTCTCCGGTAGCACGGAATTCGACGCCATGCTGGAAAAGAGCGCGCCCTATCCACATTTCCTCTTTCACGGTGACGTGGCGGCCCTGCTGGAGGCGCTGCAACGAAACGCCAGGGCCCTGAGTATCAATTTCCCCGGCTACACCAGCGAGGTCCGCTATACCGACCGCGTATTGCGGTTTCCGTCCCTCTTTGGCGAAAACGGCATGTACCCTGAGGCCACCTCGGGCATTGAAGAACCAGACCCGGCGCTGCTCTACGCCACGGTGACCGGAGACCCCGGCACGTCCTATTACTTTCCGCTGAATGCAGTTCGCTGGCTCACTGCGCCACGAAACATCGCCGCACTGGTGACGGAGTCTGGGCCGGGCAAGCTCCAGGCAAAGCTCTACCACTTTGGAGAATCGCCCAGGGAAATGGGCGCGGAGTTTTATCTCCTGAAACCAGGGGAATACACGTGGTCGATTTCGGGAAAATCGGAGCAATTCACGGTGACCGGTCCGCGAACGGTGGTGCAGTTTACCGTGCCGCCGCGGGAGGAAGTGGAACTCCGGGTGGAGCAGGTGAAATCGTAAAGAGCATCCCATGGGATGCTGAAATCGCGACGGGAGAGTAGCGAAGTGCGAGTCCGTCCCTACACGAGCAAATCCGTCACCACTTTCCCGGCGACATCCGTCAGGCGGAAATCGCGGCCCTGGAAGCGGTAGGTCAGTTTCTCGTGGTTCATCCCCAGGCAATGGAGCACGGTGGCCTGAAAATCGTGGGCGTGGACCGGCTTGTCCACCACGTTGTAGCCGAAGTCGTCCGTCGCGCCATAGACGATGCCGGGCTTGATGCCGCCGCCGGCCATCCAGAGCGTGAAGGCGCGGGGATTGTGATCCCTGCCCATGCTCTCCTTTGTCACCTCGCCCTGGACCATGGGCGTGCGGCCAAACTCGCCGCCCCAGATCACCAGCGTCTCATCGAGCAGGCCGCGACGCTTTAAATCTTTCACCAGCGCCGCCGCACCCCGATCCACCTCGCGCGTAATCACCGGCAGGTCCTCAATCAGATTCTGCTTGCCTTTCCCGCCGTGGTGGTCCCAGCCCGTGTGAAACAACTGCACGAAGCGCACGCCCCGCTCAACCAGCCGCCGCGCGAGGAGGGCATTGTTCGAGAAGGCCGTTTTGCCCGGTTCAACGCCATACATCTCCCGGACCGATTCCGGTTCGCTGGCGATGTCCATCAGTTCGGGCACGCTCGTCTGCATGCGGTAGGCCAGTTCGAAGGCTTCGATGCGCGTGACAATTTCCGGATCACCGACGCTCTCGTATTGCCAGCGGTTCATCTGGTTGATCGCGTCTACGGTGGTTCGGCGCCGCGAGGCGTCCATACCGCCGGGATTGTTCACAAAAAGCACCGGATCGCCCTGACTGCGGAACTGTACGCCCTGGTGCGTGGACGGCAGAAAACCGTTGCCCCAGTAGCGCGACTGCAGCGGCTGAGTGCCTTTGCCCGAGGTCAGCACCACGAAGGCGGGGAGGTCGGAATTCTCGCTGCCCAGGCCATAGCTCGCCCACGCGCCCATGCACGGACGTCCGGAAAGGGGCGAGCCACTGTTCATAAAAGTAACCGCCGGATCGTGGTTGAACTGGTCCGTATGCATGGACTGAACCAACGCGATTTCATCGGAAATGCTGGCGATGTGGGGGAGGAGCTCGCTGAACCACGCGCCGCTCTGGCCGTGCTGGGCAAATCTCCAGCGGGTGCCGCCCAGATTGGGCACACCCTTCAGGAACGCAAATCGCTGTTGCTGCATCAGCGATTCCGGCACCGGTTCGCCGTCGTGCGCCGTCAGATAGGGCTTGTAGTCGTAGAGGTCCAGATGGCTCGGGCCCTCCGACATAAACATGTAGATGACATGTTTCGCCCGGGGCGCATAGTGCGAGAGACGGTCGGGAATCTCCGCTTCACTTTTCACGCCCAGCAACGATGCCAGCGCCGCCACGCCCACAACGGTGGCGGAGCGATTGAAGAATTGCCGGCGGGTGATGACTTTGCTGTGGGCTTCTTGGAGGTTCATGTCTGACCCTTGGTGTAAACCTACTTCTTCTTGTCGTCCTTAGGCACTTGGAAGCCGATGGGACGCTTTTCGATCTCTGGGGGTGCCATCAGTTGGCGGAGAGTATGGCAACGCCCTGCTTGGTCAAAGACCGTAGCATATAGCGCCGGTCGACCCAACTTGAGGTCACAATGTGTGACCTAAAAACCTATTCAAGTCATAGGAAATCGTCGAGGTGGCGACGTGAATCCATATCATCCTTGATGATACGCATTACAAAGACCACCTCTTCATATTCGATCGTGTAGAACACTACGTGCCTGGGCTTCCCGATTCGGGTACCACTTCGCTTTTTGCTCAGCGCGATATGATAGCTCCGCACGTCCGGACGGAACTCTGGGTGCAAACGGCAAGTCGGGCGTTCGGGGTCTTCCAAGATATCCTTAAGCGCCCGCACCACGAGTAGGTCATACGCGTCCGCTGCTCAGAATTGTATCTCCGTGCCGTGTACAACCAGATCGCGTCTCGTATCGTCGCGGCGGGACTAAGCCGAAGCTTGCGGGGCATTCCGTTCTCTCGCCAGTCGCTCTCGCCCGCGTCTGCAGACATCTTCATGCGCGGCATCGAAGTCTTCTTTGGAATTCAACTCCAAATACTCGCCACGCTCGTAGGCTTCACGCGCTTCCTGAAACTCCCCTCGAAGATACTCCACGCGGGCCAGATGCTCGTCCTTCTGGGCTTTGAGCAGACGCAGCGCTTCGCGCACGACTTCACTGGCGTTGTTGTAGTCGCCGGATTCAACGCTTTCGCGGATAAAATCGGCCTGGGCCGCAGTCAGATTTACGTTTTGTGTGGGCATGTCTGAATTTTCGCACGATTGGCAATCTTTGTCAATCTGACGTTGGTGGCGGCGTCACGCGAGATTGAGACGTCCAACGTGAATCTCATCCTCGTGTTCGCGCGCCTCTGCAAGGTCGTAGGCCGTTTGGAGGCGTAACCAATGGTCCGCATTGGACCATCCGACTTTCTCCAGCCGGATTGCCATTTCGGGGGAGATTGCGGAATGCCCATTGAGTACGCGCGAGAGCGTATGCCGCGCCACACCTAAAATTTTTGCGGCTTCGGTTACATTCAGACCGAGAGCGTCCAGACAGGCGTCCTTTATCGATCTTCCCGGGTGGGGTGGTTTTTTCATTGGCATCGCGTGCGGTCCTTATCAGTGGTAGTCCACAAGATCAACATCGTGAACATCACCGTCGTAAATTCGGAAGGTGACGCGCCAGTTTCCTGAAATGGTTACGCTTCAATGTCCCTTGAAAGCGCCTTTGAGTGGATGGAGCCTGTAACCTGGAAAATCCAAGTCCACTGGCATTGTCGCGTATTCCAGATGAGCCAGTACATCCTCGATCCGGCTAGCCTGCTCGGGATTCACAGCGCTTGGGTCGCCATGCTGATATAGACGTTTCAAACCTCTGTGCCGAAAGGACCGGATCATGACTTACTGTACCATGTGGCGGTACGCGTAGCAATAGTCAGCTAGTGATTTCCCAGGCAAGTATTTCGCGCTATTCCTGACGCCCCGGAAGCTCGCCTCCATTTGCCTAACCCTTCGTCACCGTTTCGTCCAGATTCAACAATACGTTCGCAATCGTCGTCCAGGCCGCCAGCGCCGCCGGTTCCAGATCGGCGGCCACGGGCGCGCGGCCCTGGGCGATGAGGGCCTGGGCCGCCGCCCCATCGGCACTGAACGCCGCATACTGTTCGTGGTAGAAGCTGGTGAAGAAGGCCCGCTCTTCATCGCGCGGTGGACGCGTCAGACACTGTCGCAGGGCAAAGGTAATCCGGGCATCGAGGTCGGCGCCGCCCTCGCGCAGGATACGCTGGCCGAAGACCCGGGCCGCTTCCACAAACTGAGGGTCGTTCATGGTGGTCAGCGCCTGGAGCGGCGTGTTGGTGCGCGGACGTTCCGCCGTGCAATATTCGAAGCCCGGTGCGTCGAAGGCCTGGAACGTGGGGTAGGGCACGGAGCGTCGGCGAAAGGTGTACAGGCCGCGTCGATAAAGATCAGGCCCCGTCGTCTCCGGCCATACGCCCGCGCCATAGCCGGTGAGCGCCTTTTCTTCCCAGAGGCCCGGCGGCTGATAGGGGTAGACGCTGGGACCGCCAATCGCCGGATTCAACAATCCACTCACCAGCAGCGCGTTATCGCGGATGGCCTCGGCCGCCAGGCGGAATCGGGGCCCGCGGGCCATCAGCACGTTGTTGGGATCGGCCATGTAGGCGTCGTTGCCCACATTCACCGTCTGCTGGTACGTTGCCGAAGACAGGATCATGCGGAGCAATCCTTTTACGTCCCAGCCGCTCTCCACAAAGGTCACCGACAGGTAATCCAGCAATTCCGGATGGGAGGGCAGGCTGCCTCGCGTGCCGAAATCCTCGGAGGTTTCCACCAGACCCCGGCCAAAAAGCTGCTGCCAGATCCGGTTCACGGTAACCCGGGCCGTCAGGGGATTCCTCGGATCCACCAGCCAGCGCGCCAGATCGAGCCGGTTCGGCGTGCGTCCTTCGATGCCCTCCAGCGGGGGCCAGCTCGCCGGTGTGTTCGCCGTTACCGGGTCGCCGGGCTGGAGAAAATTCCCGCGGATGTGAATCTTGGCCTCGCGCGGCGTGTCCATCTCCTCCATCACCAGCACCTGCACGATCTTTTTCTTCTTCTCGGCGTATTCTTTGCGCAGGGCCGCCAGACGGACCTGCTCAGGCGCGCTGTTCTCGTTGGCCGGCGTAGTCTCGGCCGGCGGGGGAAACTTCGCTTCCAGATCCGCAATGACCGACGCCAGGCCATCCAGTTCCGCCTGAAGCGAGGGCTCCGGCGGCAACTCCATCAACGGAGCCCGCGTCTGGTTGGTGCCGCCGCCGAGTTCGGGCACGTTGTTGAAGAAGGAATAGAGCTGATAAAAATCCTTCTGGGTAAAGGGGTCATACTTGTGATCGTGACACTCCGCGCAGCCCATCGTCGTGCCCATCCAGGTCGTCATCGTCGTGTTCACCCGATCCACCACCGCCTTTGTGCGGAACTCCTCCTGGTCGATGCCGCCCTCTTCGTTAAACATCGTATTGCGATGAAAGCCCGTGGCCACCTTCTGCGCAAAGGTCGCCTCGGGCAGCAGATCCCCCGCGATCTGCTCTATGGTGAACTGGTCAAAGGGCATGTTCTGGTTGAAGGCCCGAATCACCCATTCGCGATAGGGCCACATGACGCGCGGTGCGTCCACGTGGTAGCCCGCACTGTCGGAAAAGCGCGCCAGGTCCAGCCAGAAGCGCGCCCGATGCTCGCCGTAGTGGGGGTTGGCGAAGAGCCGGTCCAGCACCCACTCCAATGCGTCGGGTCGCGTATCGGCCGCAAAGGCATCGGCCTCCGCAACGGTGGGCGGCAGGCCGGTAAGGTCGAAACTCAGCCGGCGGATCAGGGTGTGACGGTTGGCCGGTGGCGCGGGAGTGAGCCCCGCCGCCTCCATCCGCGCCAGCACAAAGCGGTCAATATCGTTCTTCGGCCAGGCAACGTCCTTCACCGCGGGCGCCTCCGGCTTCACCGGCGCGATATAGGCCCAGTGCGGCTCAAAGGGCGCCCCCTGCGCAATCCAGGTCCGCAGCGTCTCCACCTCCGAAGCATCCAGCCCCTCGCCCTCGGGTGGCATGCGATCATTCGCATCCGTCGATGCGACACGCTGCAGCAGCGTGCTCCCATCTGGATTCCCCGGCACGAGGGCCTGATGCCGACTTTCCAACGTGACCGTGGCTCCCTCCAGGTTGTCCAGCCTCAACCCCGCCTTGCGCACCGCCCCGTCCTGCCCGTGGCACTTGAAGCAGTGCTCCGCAAAGATGGGACGGATGTCGCGATTGAAAGAGAGGGGGGCGGTCCCATCCGCCGCAAAGGAACCCGTCGCAAGCGGCGCGAATAGAATCGGCGTCAGGAAGCGTCGAAAGAATAGGGGGGGCCATCGCCTGTTGATCATCACTGAAAACTCCGCCAGATGCTGTTGGAGACCAGTGTAGATCAGATTCGCACGTGGTGCAATGTCGGCGGTAAGCGCTGGAGCGTCGGGCGGGTCCCGTTGCACGTTAGTGCATCAGGAAATCAGCAGCGGAAAGGACATGATCGTTATGAAAAAGGCGCCGTACACGAGAAACACCAATAGTCCATTGAGAAGGATGAGCAAGGGGGCTCCCAGTTCGAGGGCCATGCGGGCCTTGTGGACCGACTGGTTTCGGTAGAGAGTCGAAGCTTGCCGTAGTGCCTCCGGGAGCTGGCCACTGGACGCCCCCAGCGCGACCAACGCACGAAACGCGGCGGGGAAGAACACGAAGTCATGATTAAGAGCAACCCCCACATCTTCACCGCCCTCAACCGCCGTGGCGAGACGCGCAAAAGGGCCGCTGCAGGACTTCGGCAGGGCAGAGTTCGACGTAATTCGGAGTGCCTGTGGAAGGGGGACTCCGGCGCGCAGAAGCCGCCCGAGTATCGCGCATGCCGCGGCAAGCTGGCCCCGCCGCTGCGCCGGTCCAATGAGCGGTATCCAGGGGGCGATTCGTGCCCAGTCGTAGGATAGCCGTCCTCCGCGCAACCGAGAAAACTCCAGTGCGATCCAGAACAACGGTAGTAGTATTGCGCCGCCGAGTAATACAAGGGGTATTCCGCCGGCGTGAAGCGTATTGGCCCACTGCAAAGTCGCTGGGGGCATGCCGCCGAATTGAAAGTTCAGCGCAGTGATCTGAGGTGACACAAAGGTCAGGATGATCACGACCAGGAGAAGTTGCGAAAACAGGGTAATGGTCAGATAGAGATTAATCGAGGCGACCCGTCGCCGGAAGGTGAGCTGCTCTTGCAATTCCTCTTCCAGATCGGCAAGCACCTCGGCAAGCTGGCCACCGTTCTCGCCCGCCTCAATCAGCTTCACGTAAAAGGGTGGAAAGAAATTCGGCTGATTCTCGATCGCCTGGCAAAGGGTCAAGCCGCCATTCAATTCGCGGTGAAGCCAGTAGAGTGAATGCCGCAGCATGGGGCGCGGCGCATCCTCACTCAACCGAAGAAGGCCCTGCCCCAGAGGGAGCCGGGCATCGACCAGCTCGCGAAGGGCGCGGGTGGCGGCGAGTAAATCCCGCCAATGGCTCAGCCACCGGTAGTAGCGTCCGGGTGCCGCGGGTGGCGCGGAAGTCATCCGGTTTGAATCGGAGATATCGAGGTTGGACATGGCTCTTTCACCATACAAGCTGCGGAAGCATAAAGATTGGAAGAAAGCACGACACGATGGATGCGCCGACGACAATGCCGGCGATCACGATTAGCGCAGGACCAGCGGTGGCGCAGAGCGAAAGTTCTTCCATCTCGAGTTCGCGGTGGCAACTGTCCGCGAGCCGTCGCAGGGAGAGCGGCAGGGTGCCCGCTGTTTCAGCCTGATTCAACATCCACGCATGGGAACGCCTCGCTATGCCGAATTGCAGGAGTACCTGACTCACGGACTCTCCTTGAGCCGTGCGGGCCGCCGCCCTGACGGATGCCGACGCGATGCGCGGACTGCCTGTGGCCAGGCCGGCCAGGCACATACTCTCCACGATCGGGGCGCCACTTTCCAGCAGCGTTCCCAGTGCCTGATAGAAGCGGGCCTCCAACACACCCCTGTACAGGCGCCCGGCGACCGGAGTGACCAGCAGGAGCGCTTCCCGGAGCCAGCGCACACCCGCGCGCGCGCGGGTGTTGAGCAAGATCACGTATCCGATGTAAAGCAAGATCAGGAGGGGCATGAACGGTATCAAGGACTTAACAAGGTGGCCGACATGGAGCAACAAGCGCGTGGGGAGCGGTAGGGAGCCGCCCATCTGCTCGAACATGATCTCGAACTGGCTGATGACGAGAGGGACAAAAACACCGAGAAAAATGACCAGGGAGATGAGGAGGATGATGGGGTAGGCCAGCAGGGCTTGAAGCCGCTGGGTCAACTGGGCCCGTCGCTGGCTGAACGCCGAAAGATGCAGCAGCACACCCGGAAGATTGCCCGTGCGCTCGCCAATTCGGATCAGGCTGAGATAGATCGGCGGAATTGCACCGCTGTGGCGCGCCAGGGCCGCCTCCAGCGTATTCCCGCTCTCAACCTGTCGCTGCGCATCTTCCAGCATGCCTCGAAGGCGCTCTCCCCGCGCCTCGCGTGCGAGTTCCGCCAGTGCCGGCGCCAGGGGCATGCCGCTCTGGATCATCGCGGCAAGCTGACTGGTGAACAGGCTCAGGTCCTCCGAACGCAGCGGGCGCGCTTCACGCTGAAATCCGCGCGGACCATCCAGATTTTCCAGGTGATGGACAAATTCGCCCTCGGCGCGAAGTGCATCGACCAGTTCATGGGCCGACTCGGCATCTCGTTCACCGGCGACGGGTGTACCGGTGCCGTTGATTCCAGAATACTTAAAACGCGGCATTGGGGTCCCCGTCTTCCTTGTTCATGGGCATCTCGCGCCAGGACACCCGAGCCAGTTTCCCGTTCTCCGTCGGACGGAAGACTCCTTCCACGCAACGTCTGACCGAGCCCGCCCGTGCGATGGCGTACACCGCGAACCAGCCATCGGGCAGGGACTTGGGGTTTCTTGCCACCGTGATCCACTTAACTGGGGGTGTTCCAGGAAAGGACTCCGGTGTGATGCTGTCCGGGAAGTGGGTGAGGTGTATGCTGCCCGCCGGGTCCCAATTGAGAAATCCCGAATACCCTACGGAACCGCTTTCTCCGGATTCGATCCGCAATCTCGCTATCTCCAGCGCCGCCTCCGCGCCCGCCAGCGCCGAGGCCTCCATTGCCGCATACTGGGCGTGGCGCACATGGCTGGTTGTCCGAAGCGCCAGCACGGTCAAGGGCGTCAGCACGGCGGCCGTAAACACCATGCAGAGCAGCAACGCGGCCCCTCGAATCGCTTCACGTCTTGTCGTTGCCATCACGGATTCCTCGGTGTGACAAGTTGGGTGTTCACATGGGCCAAGGTGATTTCTCGCGCGGTTCTGCGCGACACGCCAATCGTGATCAGCACACCCTCGCCTTCCGCCTCAAACCAGAGTCCTCGATCCTTGCGACCATCGCCATCCAGATCAGCGGCGTCGTCCACCAGGCCGTTCGCCAGGACGTCCACCTGGTCGCCTGCGATCAGAACCAGTTGACTGCTCGACAGCCCGTCGTGATTGGCGTCGTCATGATCGCGGGTGAGTGTATGTATCGCGCCCAGCTCGGGCTGCCCCATGGCATCCACCGCCAGTCCGTTCTCGTCCAAATCCTGCACCATGCGATAGGAGAGGGTTGCGGAGGGCAGGGGCGAGAGACTGGCCCGGGAGGCCTGTCGAAGTTCGCGGCGGAAAATAGCGAGGGCATGTGCCGAGGCAACGGTGGAGTCCAGCTTCTTGCCGATGACATCCGAGGTGCTGTTCGCCATCATCCAGGCCTGCCAGATCATGGCAAGCGCCGCCGTAAGCAGCGCGGACGCCGTGAGAACTTCGATCAGAGTAAATCCATCACGGCGCATGGACCGGACCTCCGATCACATAAAGCGATTCCACCTCGATGACGTGGCCCCGAGTCGATTGAGTGGTTACCATGATCCGCGCGGCGGTGATCCCGTTGAGGTCATCCACGGGTTTCACGGTAATGGTGCAACTTTCCGCCAGATCGGCGGGCGGACTCAGTTGGATTGCATCCGCCGAAGTCGGTGCCTGGCTGTGGAGTTGCTCAAGGCAGTGGGTCAAGCAGCGCGCCGCGAGGAGACGCCGCTCGCCCAGTTCCCGCGTCAGCGCAATACTCGAAAGAGCGCCGAGCAGCAGCACAAGGCTCAGAAAGAGAATCCCAGTCGCAAACGTGACCTCCAGGAGGGTAAAACCGCGAAGGTTCTGATTGCTTGTCCCCATGATACAAAGGCTCCCGTTGCAGCAGGCTCCCTTCATATCACGGATCCTCCGGGAATCTCAAGAGAGCCGTCAGGTATTCTGAGCTATCCCCAGTTTGGTGCAGCCTGTGCGGTGGCCAGTATTTTGAGTGCATCCACGGCGTCCGATATTTTCT
>JAEUWI010000074.1:29219-29310 GCA_016791475.1 Candidatus Hydrogenedentota bacterium | reverse complement strand
CTGAAGGCTGAAGGCTGAAGGCTGAAGGCTGAAGGCTGAAGGCTGAAGGCTGAAGGCTGAAGGCTGAAGGCTGAAGGGTGAAGGGTGAAGG